>QMSF01000001.1 GCA_003649565.1 Thermoprotei archaeon
AATGGGTTGCCGAAGCTCGAAAACTTTCAGGTAGAACACCTCGGTTTGTATACCTAATATACATTGTAAAGAGGTGAAGCTATGGAAAAGATAGAAATCATAAAAACAGGTAGAGTAGAGTTCGAAGTGAAATTCTGCGGGAAAAGAAAATTCCTGCTAGGGTTCTATATCCCAAGTGAAAAGAGAAGTGTTGGATTTCAGCATGCTAAGATGATTTCACTAAACAACCGCTCATTCTTCATAGCAACGAGATGGTTATGGAAAGATGGATACAGAGAAGAGTTAGCGTCATTACTCAGATTATGTGGCTACAATGTAAGTAAAAGCCAACTAGAGGAACTATATAGAGAAGCTGACAGATATGCCGAAGGAAAAGTCAAAAAATTCACCAAGATGCTTAAAAATTGGGGGTTACCCTATGAAATTTGAGCTTAAGACTAGGGAGGATAGGATGAGGGCTTTCAAGGAGATTTGGAGACTAGTCCTTAATGATGTGGGAAATGGAAGGCTACCAACCTACCATATACTGCATATCGAGAGAGATGGAACAGTAGATAATCACTACATGACACCTATTAGCCTTGAGCCTGTTGATGATAAAGGCAATAAGGCAGTATGGGTTCAAGACTTCGAGTTCTTCCTCAAGCTCTTGCTCAGTCTGAGGAAGGTTGTCGAGGTCGAGTACGACCACGAGAGACCAGCGGTCATCTTCACGTATTCGGAGGTGTGAGCATGCCGAGGAAAAGAGCTCGCTTTATCGGACATCTTGCGTCGTGATGCTGTTCTGGGGCATAGTGCTGATGTACGCACTACTGCTCCTCGGATATGGGGCGTATGTGATCCTCTCGGAGAAGGTCAAGAGGCTAAGACGGAGAGCATAGTTTTATTTAAGCATTCGGACAATAAGTAATCTTGGTGTATGAAGGATGATCTTTGTGAAAAAGAAAAAGAAAAAGAATAAAGCAAATAGATTCCTAGACGTGACCTGGGAGGAGATCAGGGAGGCTGAGCGTGAGGGGGAGAGGGAGATGAGCTTCGAGCTTCACGACATAATGGAGGAGGCTTCGATCTACGGGAGAGAGCTAGACAGACGCATTGAGGAGAACATCCAGTACATACTCAAGAGGGAGGGTTTGTTGCCTAGGAGGTACTCAGTCATCGTTCCTGTGGGTGCCCTATATTGGGAGTGCCCCGAGGAGGGATCCTGCTGGTATAAGGCGGACTTCGAGGTGTTCGACGAGACAGGCAGAAACATAGTCGCATACGGTACAGCGACGGGATCCATGCTGACGCTGGACGACACCGCAGAGTTGCTAGATATGACCGTGTGGATGCCCACCAGCTATGTCAGGAAGCTTAAGTCGCTGGTCGAATCCCTTCTGGGAAGGATCTCCGCATAAACACTTTTTTATTTTATAAAATGTAGTACTTGCTACTTATTGCTTAAGGTTAGCCCCTAAGATTCTCAAGCCACTCTTCTGGCTTGATTGCATTATAGTCCTTGTAGAGCCTTAGCTCTCCCCTAATATTCGTTACAGTAGTCCACATCTCGTGCTCAGCCATCTTCTTGAATACCCTAACTGCTTTCTCAGCCTTATCAGGGTCATACTCAAGAACTATATCTGCTTGGCTACACTCCGGAAAGTCCAGGTATGCGGATTTAGCCCCAGTAGCTTCTTTTAAATCTTCAAAGAAGTCTTTTTCATACAAGTATCCTTCTGGTGTGAAATCAGAGTATTCGAGCCTGAACTCTCCTATGGTTCTAATCTCTATCTTTTCGGGAGAGATTGTTGCCTTAACATCGTTTCTCCAGCACTCATAAACATCTCTTTTCCTAAGCTTTCTGCACTTAGCACCAACCCTCTCAAAGAGCTTAACAATGCTCCTAAGCTCCAAGAGCAACCCCCAAGAAAATGTTTAGTGAGGCAAAGCTAATAATTTAACTGGGGATTAAAAGTGAGAAGGCTAGAGGTATTAATCATAGCTGGTCTCCTCCTAGCCATAATGCCCACAATCATAGTTCTAGCAGTGCCTGACAGTGGCATAGCTGTCCCGGAGACCTCAGCAACAGTAGTTGTTGATGGGGTTCTCAACATGGCCTCGGAGTGGAATGGCTCAGCAGTAGTTACATGGTACAACCCGCTGGATGGGGAGGAGCTCGATACTGTCTATTTACTGCACAACAACACGCATTACCTGTTTGCAACAGTACTCTATGACCCAGACCCAATAGATGATGATAGCTTCACCCTGCACGTAAAGTGGAGTAATATAACATATAAATATATATTAAGTGAGGGTTCTTCGTCAGTAGAGCTCTACAACGTAACTGACGGCGAAGCAGCTCTCAGCAGCAATGGAACGGCTATAATGACTTCTAGCAGCCCATCGCAGTCGTGGATATACGTAGAACTGGCAATTCCTAAGAGTGAGTGGAACTCCTCAACGACAGTATACGCTCTATTCGTTCATAGACATACATTCAAGATTGACACCACCAGCAAGTATCCGGAGGCAGCCAACACCTCTGATCCATCAACATGGCTTGAAGTAAGATATGAGAAGATCCTAGGGCAATACAAGGTGGTCCTAACATTCAGAGACAGAGACAACAATCCGATAGACTATGTCTCGGATAGGAGCTACGCCATAATAAGCTTCCTAAATGGAACACACTATACTACCCTAGCACCAGCGGGCTCCTCGATAGAGATCCTGCTACCGCCAGAGAACTACACCATCACATTCTACGTCTACGGCATCCCAATATTCAATACGACTCTAAACGTGAATACAAACATAACCACAACATATACTCTCAACAACCTTAAGCATGTTACAACAGCTTTCGGAAATATTGTTGCCATAGCTGAGCTGCCTGGAGAGATAGGGTGCATCTACCTTGACCCAGAGAAGCACCTAGGAGTACTGATAACCAACAGCACCAAAGAGATAGCACTAAGGATATACCCCGAGGTAACATGGAACTACACATTCGCTGCTGTCCTAAATGCATTAAACTTCACCTACAACCCGTTTACTAAGAACCTCCTAGCCTATGCCCCAGGAAACTTCAGCGGGATAATGATGATCGGGGCACCCGAGGACTACCCAGTATTCTTCTTTGCAAACGGAACTGCCAGAGGCTACGTCTACAACCACGAACTAGAAGAGCTAGATGCATGGATCACCAACGGCACCTACATGATATACCATGTTAAAACACCCTTCGCAATAACGCTGAACAACATAGCCCTCAGGAAGGGAACAGACTATATCACAGACCCGTTCAACGTGACAACCATCAGCATTAGCAACGGGGATTTGAGGATATACTTCAGGAACCCGGCAGAGGTGTCATTAGATGTAGCAAGTGCTACAGCGAGGATAACCGTAACATCGCCCTACCACTTCAACGGGAGCTACACCCTCAAGATCTACAAAGGCTCCGAGATAGTTGCACTCATAGCCAGCGAGTTCACATCGTCAATACCCCTAACAAGCATAGAGGTGCCCCTGAACCTAGACCCAGGATCCTATAGGATTGAGGTAACCATTACCGATGAAAACTCTAAACAAACCATAGGAACAGCCTCCACAACCTATGAGGTTGCTGTTGCACCGGCTATACCTGAGATTGGCTGGGAGTACTACCTATTACTACTAGTTATAGCACTACTAGCAATCGCAATAGTGGTGTCCCTCAGAGTTGCCAGGCATACCATCGAGGAAACTAGAGAAAAGAGATATGTTAAGAGGAAGGGTGGGTGAAGATGGACATAGTGACCCTGGCGATACTGGCTTTCATAGCGATTGTAGGCATAGGGATGCTCGGAAGGCTGTTAGGGCATTTGATAGGGGCTACTGCAATTATTGTAGCCATAATAAACGACCTCGTAGACATAGGGATTATAGTCATTGTTCCAGAGCTTGGGTGGCTAGCAGACCTAGCAGTATTCTTCCTAATACTGCTGGCATACAGGAACGCTGGAGCACTAATATCCCTACTAGATCTAGTGCCCAGCTACGGGTTCCTGCCATTCCACACACTAAGCCTACTAGTATCCTGGAAGATGAGGCAAAGAAAAGAGGAAACAATATACGTAGTTAAAAAATAATTTTTTATTTACTTAATAGGTGCTCAAGTTGTTCCTCTTCTCTTCCACTACTTGGACCATATAATGGATAGTTTCTTATAGATGGTCTTCAAGTCCTCCTTCAACTCCTCATCATCAAGCTTGTCATACCACCATTTTACATTCTCGTATCCTTCTCTTAACACCCTTGCTATGCATGTGTTGAACCTCTTGTCGCCGAGCAACTTCTTGCACTTTCTTATCGCCTCTCGTGTTACTTCCCTTAATTTCCTATTCAGATTAAAAATCGTGTCTATTCCTCCATACAATCTGTATGTTGGAGGGTTGATCACCATGCCTATCTCCTCCACCGCCAGGCTGGAACCATAATCCTCGCTATGCTTCTCAAGCTGGAGGTTTATCAGGTCAAATACCTTGTAACTATCTAGTTCTCTTTCAGATTCGGCAAGCTCCTTGAACCCATAATTATTCAACACTAAATTAAAGTACGTCGCAACTCTAAACAAAGCCTCCTCCCTCACGCCAGTCTCCTTCCAAGCCTCCTCATAAGCCTCACTATAAGCCCTCCAAATCCTCTCATTCACCTTCCTGATCAGATCAGCATAACTCTCAGCAATCTTCCTAATCCCCTCTACCTCCTTTCTGACTTTCCTTACTACTTGAGCCCTCAGATGAACAAACTTCATGGCTACCCCTTCTAAGTAATTTTAACCAGTTCCCTGAGCTCCCTAATAGTCTTCCTAGTGCATGCTAGAACCTTCTCCTTTATTCCTGGCAGTGTTTCAATCTCTACTATTCTGCATGACTCTGGCGTTACAACCCATCCTCTGGTTGTCTCCTTTCCGCCTATTCTTATGTCTACACCGCTGTCAACCACTATGTCATCAACTACGAATGTCTCAGTCCTCCCCTTCTCAATGACTGTTACATGGTACTCTTCGGCGCCTTTGGGTTTTATCCATCTTATGAGCGTGGGCATCTACTCGACACCCCCTACACCTCTCAGTACCAGTATGGGTACTCGCCTAATCCGTACTTCTTTCCGTGCTCTAGCACTGCTTTGTAGACTTCTTTGAGTTCTTCCTTAATGCTTTCGGGTTTTACTTCCTCAGCGTCCCTCCTTATTCTGGGCAGCTGTGTCCTTAGGTTCTCTGCTATGCATGAGAAGTACTCCGATTTGCGTCCTAGAAGCTTGTTACACCTTCGTAATGCCATATCAGCAGCAGCCTTAATCCCGTATAGAAGTGAAGATACTTCCTTTAGCGCTGTCTTAAGTTCTGGACGATACTTTTCGATTACTCTAGGGTCTGCTATTGGTATGAGCTTTTGAATCATGTTCGTCTCTCCTTGGTCATACGATGCAGAATCTAGAATATCCAGCATGAACTCGTGGACATACATATCGTCTACACCCTTCTCAACAGCGGATGCCAAAGACCCAAGTGGAGCATCAACAGTAAACACCATAGTCGGTCTAAACACCGACGGCACTGCCCACTCTGAAATTCCTACCTCTCTCATAGCTTCCTCGAAAGCCTCTTCACTAGCATCATAGACCTTCCTCCTAACATCTTTCAATATCCTTGCCATCTCTTTCAAAGCACTAGCAAGTTCCTTAGCCTCCGCTGTTACTGCTACAACAACCGCATGAAGATTAAGGACTCTCCATCCACCTCTCTTCTTAACGAACCTCATACCCATACCACCATTTATTACCTATGTTTTCTCTTCACAAATCTTTTTTCTTCCTTCGGAATAGCGAAAGCTACTGCTATCGGTGCTGATGGTGGTGGCACGGGTGATGCCGATGCTGGCTGTGATGGTTTGCCAAAGAGTGGTATACCGTAGTGCTTTGCCGTTAGCAGGAGTAGGACAAGTATTGTTGCATCAATCATTACTGCTAGGTACGATGCGTAGAGGTAGTTGCCTACGAGGCTCAGGACAGTGAAGGCTGTTGCGAGGAGCCAGCCCCACCTGGCCTCCCTATACAAACCGTAGCCAGCAACCAGGTAACCTATGCCTAGAACAGCCGTTAGAAGCACCACTGTCTGCATCTCTTCTGTGAGTCCGATTCCAAGGAACAGCATTGCAGATAGAATTCCCAGTACACCCAGGGCTACGAAGACTGCTGTTAACAGAACCACTAGGAAGGGCTTCTCCCGAGGCACTTGTCTTCACCAAAAAGATATAATGCAAGACCACTTTAATAATTATTCCATAACGGTAGCCTAAGAGCGAGAAACTTAATTCAAAGCTAAAAAATTGATGAAAGTTAACTCACTTATGCATGATACGCGTCCAGCTGAATTTTGCTGTTGTAATTCAGATTACAAATTTAAATTCGCCTAGTTTATAGCGCCAGTATTTGGGTTTGCAATTTTATTAGTTTTTTCATTAGGTGTTTCGGAGGGTTTATCATTTTTGAGGCTAGGTTTATCGCTTGCTTCAGGAGCTTTCTGGCTTCAGCGTTTGCCTCGGCCCAGAATAACGTTCCTTTCTCGTGCTTCTCCCTGATCTTCAATTTGCCCTCTATCCTGTAGATTAGGTCGGCTAGCTCGTGCTCCTTCAATTTCTCCTTTAGGAACTGTATCTGGTTTAATCCGCCAGCCTCGACGTTGACTTTAACTTCAGGATAGTACTTCTTCACGTACTCTGCAAGTGCAATGCTGACGAGCTCGCTGAAGCTTATCCCCATCGCCCGGGCAAGCTCGGACGCCTTCTCATAAACTTCAAGGTACTTCTCGTACAGATAGATGGTCGTGTGCCTAATGATGCCAAGCCTTCTGGGCCGGCCGAAGCCAGTCCTAATTTGAACGGCCACGCTCTCACCACACTAACTAATATTACTAATTCTACATAAGCTTACTGGTAAGCGAGTGTCGTATAAGAGTTAGTAATATTATTCATTATACACTTCTATTTAGTTTCAGTTAACTCTTTGTAAGCCCAATCAACATCTCTCATAACTATCCCTAGTTAGTGTACATAATGTTTCTGCAAAGTCAGTCAAAAACCTAGAAAATTCTAGCAGAAAAAAGGGGCTTCGCAAGGGTCGGAGGGCCCGACTCATCACCTTTCAGTAGCGGTCAAGCAAGTCATCAGCCCCAAACAATTACCCTCAAACACCCTTATTTCCTTATAGCAATCAGATAGCTCTGAGATATCTCTTAGATATCGTTTAGATATCCCTGAGATATCGCTGAGATATCAATACCAAAAAATAGGTACTCATACCTAATTTTTGGTATTTTCTTGGTTGCATTTGGCTGGAATGCATCGCCTGTATACATTAATTTTCACCTAGCTTGTAGTGCCATAAAGGTGCTGTTTAGGTGTATGTCTTTACTGCTATTAGTCAGACTCTCTTTTGCGGTATTATTTTATTCCTACAATTACATATTCGTGGTTAATTCTAGGAACTGATGGAAAGCGTCGATAATATAAGATTCTCCAAAAACTTTGTCTTTTTAACTTGTATTTCAATACTTCAATTATTTTGAAGCCAACTTTCCTAAGCATCAAGTAAGTGTGGTATGGAAGATCTATCACCTTCTTGTTCCTGATGAAAGGCTTAATAATTACAATTATTTTTCCGCCTTTTTTCAATACTTTGAAGCATTCACTATAGACTTTAAGCATGGCTTCAATGTACGTTTCACCCTTTATGTTTCCAATGTTTCTTGAATCTGTTTTATAGTATGTACCCAAGCTTTTTTCTTTGAGCAACTTTTCAACTCTACCAGTACTTGGCGTGTGATGCCTCTTCTCACTCATAATCTCTTCGTACGGTGGACTAGTTATTACTGCATCTACTTCTCCGTGAGGAAGATTACCTATGTTTCTTTCACTTTCACTATAGCATCTAGCCGTCAATGTTGACTTTCCGACTCTAACTTTCAATTGAACTGAGCCGCCAGCATTTTTGCTTATAGTTCCACTATACGGTGGACTTGTAATTATTGCATCTATGTTACCGTAGTTTTTGATGGCTGCTTTACCGTCAAGTTTAATGTCTAAATAGCGTGTTTTACCACCCTTATTGTACTTAGTGTAGCTACTGTCAGAATCATCACTATCAAAGCATGGTGGACTGGTAATAATGGCATCTACATCTCCATATTTTAGTCTGCCTATGTTATCGGGGTTCACTTTTGAGTATGTCCAGTCTATTTGGCAACATCTAGCCTTACCACCCACATACTCCTTGACATCATAGCCTTTCTTTCTGAGCCTCTCAATCCTACGCTGAAGGGCGTTCGGGGCATTAACACTCTCAGCATAGGGTGGACTAAAGATTATATTGTCTATTCCTTGTTTGTGCTTCTGTAGTAGTTGTGTTAACTGTCTAGCATCCCCTTTGAGAACGATCATTTTGCCTTTGGGTAGGAGTGTTCTTGCTTTCTCCACTTTTTTCTTTGCCTGTAGGCCCCACTTGTAGAATCTCTCCTCAATATCCACACCTATGCAGTTCCTACCGTGTAGAGTTGCTACAACGCAAGTACTGTAAGTCCCTGCCATCGGGTCCAGGATTAAGTCCCCTGGCTTGGTGTAGGTCTTGATTAGATACTCCAACACATCCGTATATGCCTTAGCTGGGTGTGTTACAGCTTCATCTGGGAATAACTCCCTATACTTGCCGAAGGCTGAAGGTAATTTGAAATCGTACTCCTTAACATCAAATATATCATCTAGTTTACTCCTAAACTCATTAGTCATAACTCAGGCAATCCCCCTTTGTGTATCTTAATTTTTAAATTTACTTCTTGCTTCAAAGTAGTCCTTCACTAGTATAGCCAAAGATGTTGCTGAAACAATTGTTATAAAGGCAAATGGTAATGCGGCGCTTTCCCCATTTAAATAGGAAATTATAGACGCAACTCCAAAACAAATCGTTCCTATCACTGCTGTTAATATATTTAATGCAAAAGATTTTAGCTTACCATCCTCAACCATTTTTAATCCCTTTCCACTTGCAGTAGCTTGACTTCAATTTGTCCACCTTAAATTGCTTCTGGTACTCGAACTTGAAGTACTCTATGTTGAGTTTTTCTTCAATGTACTCTCTAAGCTTGAAGGCGCATGGCAAGCAGATGTGATTTACAATGCTGTGCAACTCGTTAAGTTGACACTCAACCCTAATCATATTCCTGCTGAATTTACCGCACAGACAACATGAAATTTTGACTGGAAGCTCAACTATGCTAATCTTCAACATGACCTCCTCCCCTTCATGTGATAACAATTAGCGCAAATGAACTTGCCATCATAATTGTAGAGTTTAACCGTTGGCTTCCCGCACTCCTCACATATAGCTCCATCTGGAGTTATTTTAATTGACTTCACTACTCATCACGCTCCTTTTTCTGCTGGTTTTCTAGAAGTAATTTTAATAGTTTGTCAGTTTGCTTTTCTCGTTTATCTGCATTTTTCTTTATGATTTCTTCGACTATTGGCATTAATTTGACTGAGTGCTTTTTGACTCTGTAGCTTCTAATTAATACTAAGTTGTCTTTGCTGCTGATGATGCCAATCCCCTTTGATAGGACTTCATTCAATTTTTCTTTCCCCAATTTCCTCAGACCGTTGAAGATATGATAGGTAGGCAAGTTTATGACGGCATATGCAAAGTCAAAGTAACTTCTGCGCTCCAACACTTGATTCAAAGTATCCTCTACAGTCCAGTCCTTCAACTCGCAGAGAACAGAAACATTCTTCTTCTTACTTGAAATTACGAAGTCGCACTCATGATTAAATGGCGTAACTACGTGAGTGCTGATCACTAATGGATAATATGACCATGAAGGAGAAAAGTGAATCTCAATAACCTCCCTAACCCAGCTATTAAATATAGCCAAATCCTCAACAAACCGAACCAACATCACTTCTCATGCTCCTCTTTTAGTAATGAGTTGTAGAGTTCTACGTCTAAACCTGCATTTTTTGCAAAATAATAAAGCAGACAAGCATAATCATAATCGCTAGTAGATATTTCCCGCGCAAAGTTTTTCCCTACAATCACAACAACATACATCACTTCTCACGCTCCTCTAGGGATGTTCTTATTGCTTTAAGTTCATCGAGAATTTGGTTAAGTAGAGTGATTATTGTTTTATTTTGTTCTCTAAAGACAGTTAGCGGAATCCATAAAGCGCTTACAGCTGTATGAAGCTTACGCAATTGAATCACTATCTCAGCTTCATGCTGTAAAAACTCAACGATAGCCCCTTCACTCATATCTTCTCACGCTCCAATTTTGTTTTTTATCATGTTATAACATTGTTTGCACAGTCTTATTGCAACAAAATCTCGTTGATAATGTCCTTTCTTTGAGGCGGGACCACAATGCCAAGACTTTGTACTGTAATAGTAGCCATAATATATCTCACCTTTTCTTATCGTTGTGTTACAAAGAAAGCACTTCAAAGGCTTTCTAGCCTTAACTTCATTCAACTTTTCAAATGACGCCCAAGGGATAAACCCTGCTCTATATCTACCTCCAACGACATGCTTAAACTGTATACCTTCCTCAGTAATTTCCAATTTCAACATCACTTCTCACACCTTGGGCATGGGTTGTTTAGTTTGCAAAGTTCAGTAGTTTCGCGTGGCGCATTGTCATTCAAGTAGCGAAGCATACACTCCTCGCAAAATGCAATTATGTTGCCATCAATATCTTGAATCCTATAAACAGCACGACTACCACAAACACAACACCTCAATTTTCAATCACCTCTTCATATTCCATCCATGGTGCTTTTCCTATTTCTTTTATTTCGGGCATATGTACTGGCCAGTTAACTAGAATATTAGCTGCTTCATCTAAGTGTCTAATAGCTATTTTTCTTAGAGAAGCTGAAATGTTATCTTTTTCCAATAAAGCATTTCTTGTTTCTCTAATTTCCTCTAACCAAAAAATCCATAAAAATTGTGGAACAATATAAGGAATCATCACTTTTCACTCTCCAAAATTTTGTTGAATTCTTCTATGCTCCAAATGGACTTGCAGTTTATGCAGAAAACGCATCGGTCAATTGACCCGTCAACGGAGTCTTGAATAAATAATGTTTTTTGACCGCACTTAGGGCAATTGCACTTCAGCGGGAGAACCCAACCTCTAACCAACACCTCTTCATTAACCATCACTTTTCACGCTCCTCTTTTATGATAAATTCATCATAATAATTGCAATTAATTGCTTCATATTCTTCAACTAAGCCTTTTATCTTGCATTCGCAGAAGATTTGAGGATTATCATGTATAGTACAAAACTCAGGACTGTTTGGATACCAGAACCAATCAATACAATGCTTGCAATTTCTGCAAGTTTTAGCATCGTCATTCATCACTCTTCACGCTCCTCTTTTGGTATGAATGATTCGCATGCAGGGTCATCACTCATATGCTCCTCACACCACTCCGAACAATACCCATCACAAAAACCATAATCTAACTCATGGAAGAAGATGCATTTGCCACAAACCTTCTCACTTCTCAATCTTTACGCCTCCTAATATTTTCATAAAATTTATATGTCATAATATTATTAAAATTTTTTGAGGTGTAGGGTTTGGGAAATGTTTTTGAAATTGTAAGGTTTAGGAATTTTTCAAGTAGCCACTACGTTCCAGTGCCAATTAAAATTGTTAAGACACTGAAGTGGAGGGAGGGGGACTACTTGAAAATCCAAGTGGTTGATGGGAAACTTATAGTTGAAAAGCTGGAGGTGTGAAGCTTGGTTGTCCTTATTGCTAAGAGCCTAGATGAGATTAAGGATTACATTGACTACGCCAAGTGCGTGATTTACAGAGTCTACCCAGACGAAATTAGAATTAGAGTTGGAAGGTATGGAATAAGGTACAAGCCTAAAGACGACAAGGACAGGGATCGGATACTCAGGTGGCTTGAAGAGCTTAAGCAAGTCAAAGTAGTGATACAAGTAGTAAATACAATTGCGGACGAAGCATTCTTCAGCTAGGTGAGAGGATGAGCACCGTAACCGTTAAAGGAATGGTTGAAATGGTTGTTGAGCGCGATAAGTGGATCCTAGTCTACATCAAGAACCAATTAACTCCAATCGCTTTCCCAGCCGATGCAGATTACATTCCCCGTGAAGGCGAAATTGTCGAGGGGAAGGCTAGAAGGGGCAGAAATTGGCTCTTTGCCCTTCCGGGATGGAAGGTGGTTGGAGTGAAAGCTAAAGTTGAAGCTGGAAGGGAGGAGTACGTTGAAGTTCCAGTCAACAAGCTCGTCCTCCACCCAATCCACCTTGAGCTGGGCCGTGGCGCAGATGAAGAGCTAATTGAAAATGTCAAGGCAAACGGAGTTCTAGAGCCACTAATAGTAAGGAGAGTTGGGGAAGGCTACTTTGAAGTTCTTTCAGGGTCAAGAAGATTGGATGCAGCCAAAAAAGCTGGCTTACAAAGTGTTCCATGCAGAATAGTTGAGGCCGACGACAGAAAAGCATCGCTAATAGCGGTTTGGGAGAACATCCACAGGAAAAACCTAAATCCAATTGAGGAGGCCAAGTGCTACAAGTTCCTCAAGGAAAACTTCAACCTAACATTCAGTGACATAGCCAAAATGACGAATAAGAGCAGAAGACATATAATAAGAATAGTTAATCTTTTAAAGCTTCCTGATAAAGTTAAAAAACAAATTGAAAGTGACATTTTGTCACCTTCAACAGCAGTTTTATTAATTGAAAAACTGGGAGAAGAAAATAAGGAAGTAATTGAAAAGTTAGCTGAAAAAGTTATTGAAGAAAAAATTACTTACAATCAATTGGAAGACTACGTGAACAAGCACCTGTGCAGCAACTGCAAGGCCTGGATAGAGCCTGAAGAAACCAAGTTCATCGATGGCATGCACCTGTGCCCTAAGTGCTACGAGGACTACCAGTCATTCCTGAAAGCCCAAGAAGAAAAGCAAGAGAAAGAAAAAACCCTGGTGCTCCCGCCACCAGCAATTACAATTAAAGAAGAAGAGGAGAAGCAAGAAGAAAAGCAAGTTAAAAGCCAAGAAGAATTGAGGATGCAATTCATCCAGGAGCACTTGAGTAAAGTTAGGGAGGCGCTGGAAAAGGCGATCAGCGCTTTGAAGAAAGCTGAAACCTCATTCGAAGTTCTTAACAACGAATATGTAGAGTGCGAAGAATGCATCGCAAACAACCTGTGCATGGACTTCCTAAACCAGTTGCTAAACCTCAAAACATGCATAATAGAAAGACTACTATACGAGTGGATTGGAATTGAAGCAGAGCAAGTGGGTAAGGGTCAAGTCAAGCCATAAGCCTGAGTGGTATAAGCGCTATCGTAAGCAACCAGTTACACTTTTTAAGAGAGCTTGGATTTGGAGCGAATCTGAAGAAAAACTGTACGCTAAATTATGCATCGGATCAACCCTACATTTATGCAGTGGATACAGCGAATTGGGTGATGTTCGCCTTGACGTCTTAGAGGATAGTAAGCCAACTGTCGTAGCTGACGTTCATTATTTGCCTTTTAGGAATTTTAGTTTTGACACGATAATTATTGATCCTCCCTGGCACGGCCCTAAGAATTGGATGAAGTGGAAATTGATGGTTAAAGACATGATTAGAGTTGCACGAAAGAGAATAATAATAATTCTAGGCAACTTAATGTATATCTTGCCTAAGCCCTTCGTCTTAAAGGAAGTCTACATAATAAAGAAGATCAGCCCTCAAATCAAGCACGTCTACGTCTGGGATAGAATAAGCGAAAACTTGACAAGATTCATAAGGGTGAAAACATGAAGCAAGAGTGGATTGAAATTAGGGGTAAAGCCAGGCCAATCTGCCCCATCTGCGGAGATCCAATCCTCCGCAACCTAATAGTGATTGACGGAAAATACTATCACTATGGATGCTGGAAGAACAGAAGCAAGAAAATGCCTCCATGGCTTCCGCTTTGGATATGCATGGACTGCAACCACGTCACCAGCAAGCCCAAGACAGTCATAATTGAAGGCGTGAAGCACAGGTCATGTCCAAAGTGCGGTGGCCCAGTCAAATTATTAAGGAGAGGTTGAAGTAATAGTTAAACGCTGGGTTGAGGGGTTAGGAGTGGAGGTTGCTTTAACTCTCATAATTCTCATGTTGCTTTCATTTTCGACTTTCCATTTGCTTGAATTTGTAGCTGGCATCTGCATGTATGCTAGGCTTGGAAATTTGCTTGCAACAGTCGCATTAATACTGGAGATATTCATAGCCTACGCAGTTGCAGTGGTAATGATAGTTTTGCTTCTATGCTTCATTTCAAATGAGAAAAAGGGTTTGGAATTCAAGTTGAATTGCTTTCCTTCAGTTTTTTCTCGTATATTTTAATTCTTGCGCTTAAGTCATTCAGCGCTGAATATATGTCTTTTAAGTCGGTTGCACCCATGTATTTTAGCAGCAGGCTTGTGTCAGCCATAATTTTCTTTGCATGAGCTACTGCCAGTGCAAGGAGTTCTTTCTCGCTCACGCGTCTTAACCTCCTTTAAAGTAGCTTTTCGATCAGTTGCCTAACTTCCCGCTGGACGTCAGCTGCAATTCTGTCTGGCAAGCCGTATACCAGCGGAAATCTCCTTACCTCATCAATTATGACTGAAAAGTTTCCAAGTTTCCCGCAACTAAAATTGAAGATGACTGCGCGCCGCTTAACTCCAACCTTAGCTCCTTTAAACTCGGGCTTAACCCCATACTTTAGTAATGCTCTTTCAACGCAATTCACTATAACGTTCTCTACTTTCTTCACTTGCTCTCCCTCCTCAGAGTGGTATTACTGTTGCGACGTCAATGTAGTCGTCGCCCACGCGGATTATGTAGCCTTCCAGCGCGTCGCCAGAGTAATGGATTATTTCGTATTCATTCGTCTTCTCTATGATCGCATCGTGATCCGCAATTCTGAAAATTGGCTTGTTCACGGCAACGTCTTCAGGCTTCTCATTAACCTTCTCCTTGTAAATCCTTAGTGCCCTCTTAACGTTCTCAACATTGTTCACGTAATATATCGGCACCCAGCAACGATCCGCAAGCCTGTGCGCCTGGGAGTTGCTGTACGGAATTATCACGTAGAAGTCGTAGAATTCAACGGTTTCTTTTGCTTCAGCTATTGCTCTTTTAGAGATTAAAATATAGTTTATCACCTACCCTCCCTCCCCGTAGCTTTTCAGTCCCTGAACTATCAGGAATCTGCACAAAGTGCTTACTTTCTTGAATCCAAGCTTTCTAGCTGCGTCTTCAAGCTTCTTTTTGAAGCTCGGAGTCACGTAAATCACTATCACCGAAGTCAGCTTTTCACCCATAAGTTCACCCCCAACAAAAATATTAGTAAAAAACATATAAAAAGTTTATGATTTACCAAGAAAAAATGATGGAAAAAGGTTTAGGAGAGGTGTTTTTCAAGTGCTTCGACGACGACTTTAGTTATTGTCTTCCCTTCTTGCTTTGCTCTTTCATTCACTTTCCTGTAAAGCGACTCAGGTATCCTTATTGACAGAACTCGCTTGGATTCCTTTGCGACTAAAACTATTTTTTGCGGTGAGAATTCATCCAGCTTTCCGCCTCGAATGTTTGCGAACATGCTTGAAATTATTCGCATTAACTCGAAGTGGGGGTATTGCTTTCCAGTTGCCATTTCAATTGCATTTATCAGTTCAACAGTTGGTATCTCTACTCTATCTCGATTTATAATGAGAACCGTGTACGCGGCATTCGCCTCAAAGTCATCTATGTAGCCACGAGACTTCAGCTGTGCAGCTATTTGCTCATTCACATTTCCACCAAGCCACACGATCTCCAACATTTCACCTCCTGAGTTTTATGTAATACTATATAAATGTAATATATAAATCTTATGCTTACAGTAACTTATAATATCTTAAAGTTTTAAAGTTAGGTTGGGTTATTTGTTTGGGGGTTGCCTTGAGGTTGCCTGATTATATTAAGACGAGGCTTGATCACTTGTCTTACCTTGTTGATGCAATTAGAAGAGATATTGCAGAGTGCAGTGCTGACATCGTTGGCCACGCCTACCAGGTTGGCGACATCATTTCCGACGTTGAGTGGAGCATACTTGAGCTGCTTAGCAAAGGCAAGATAGATTTTGAAACGTACTGGAACATAAATGAAAAAATATCAAGCTACAAGAATGAAATTGAAAAACTAATCAAAGAATACATGAATAAATGCAAATGCAAAAAATGATGAGCATATCACCACCTCTTCAAGTTTAGTTCATATGTGACTTTTTTCTCCCCAAATGCCAGTTGCAAGTCTCCGAATGCCCACGAGTATATCAACGTTATCCTGTACTTGCCGTACCCTATCTTGTAGTATAATATTGAAAATCTCGTAGTCCCTAAATCGAATGCTCTGTGAAGGTCAATGTTCACCCATCCTCTTAAGCTATCGTCCCAGTAGCACAAGTAGAGGTATTTTAGCTCTCGGATTTTTGGCAATCTTACTTCGCGTTTCTGCTTGTAGCTGTACACGCTCATTTGTATTTTGCGTTTCTTTGCTTTGCCGTTCACCACAAGAATAAATGGTTTGTAATTCTCGAGTGGACATGGTATTACTGCTAAATATCTCTTGAATATTGGCTCAGCTTCCCACTCTGCCTTCACTCTACCCCATGCCCATGCATCCTCACCAACAACTGGATATGCTAGAAATCTTATGTAGCCATGTTTAGCTGCAACTTTCTCTTTCATCTCTGGCGTCCTGTCCCCCATAGGTATCGCTCTCCACTCTTTTAAAAAGAGTGGGTCTTTGTAGATGCTGTAAACTTTTTCTATTAATGCAAATTTCATTTTTCATCACCTTCTTTGAATTTTAGCTTTCTCTAACTTTGAATACTTCTTCAGTTAGTGGATCATAATGAAAGTCAATAGTTGTCTCTGTGCCGTCTTCAAATTTAAATTTGAATCTCTTTATTGCATAGTGTGCCGTTCTTAGTAATTCGATTTCATCATTATCAATTACTTCTCCATACTTTAATGTTAATTCTTCGAGTTTTTTCTCTATGTATTTGTCTATAACCTCTCCTATTTTCATTTTTATCACCTCATGCATAATACTTGAATTTCAAGTGTGCGTCTGGGTAGTCTCCGCCAGTATCATAAATGCTTGCTTCATGCCCAGCGGTGCTGTAAGGCGCTTTCAGTGTTGTTGATAGCTTCATTAATCTGTCATATAGCTCTGAAACGTCGAACGTAACGTTTCCATTCTCATCAGTAAGTTCGTTGAGGAACTTCTTGACGATTTGCTTCACTCTTTCAATTTCTTTTTTCTCGTCTTCATAGTGAAAGTCTATTTCGTCGATGTTTATTCTTAAGTCTAGATCCGCCCACCAAACGCATATGCCAGTGCTGGGCTGATGCTTTTCCTCGTAGCTTGCCTTCACCACATAACTTACTTCTTTCGGATAGTTTACAACTCGCATTGACACATCTGGATATTTGTCGTTAAGATAACTGAATTGACCTGTGTATTGTGCATGCCTCCATTTTGCGACTAAAACTTTCACCACATCAACCACCTCCTTCAGAGTTTTTTACAAGGCGACCATCAACTCTTATGTCAAAAGTTGCTTATAAATCTTATGCTTACAATTGCTTATAAAGTTACAGGTGAAAAAATTCAGTTTGACAGAAATGAGTATAGTTTTTCTGCGTATTTGTAAACGTAGTTTGCTAGTTCAAGTTTTTCTTTTAAGTATTCATATTCTTCGTCTTCGCTGTCTTTAAGCATTTCTTCAAGTTGCGCTTTAGCTTCAACTAAAGTGTCGTAGTATCCTCGAACATTGCTTTGAAGTGAAAAGTTAGTTAATGCTTCAACTAAGAGTTCATGAGCATCTACTGCCGCAACTTCAAAATCATAAAGTATTCTAAGAAATTCATCTGCATTTTCATGTAGCACTGCGTGAAGAACTTCATGAACAACAGCATTGCAAATAGCATCAACTAGAATATCATCACTAACTTGCTCACAATAATCTTTAATGCTCTCATAAATCTCACTAAGATCAACAACAGCTTCTCTGTCAAAGACATTATAGCGACTATAACCGCCGAAACTAAAAACGACATACAATTTTATCACCAACCATTTGCTAAAAAAGAGATTATGTAGGCATTAGACTTCTTTGTGGAGACCTTCTTAGTCCAACATATACATGTCTTATTGAACCACACTCTTCGCACTCCCAGAGCTCTTTATTATTTTTAACATCAACAAGCTGATGCAAAGTATATTTCTCGCAACTTGAACAATAGTATATATGTCTCTTAACCCAAACCTTGCATTTTTCACAATATCCTTCAAAAACATCAGGAAGCATTGGATGTCTATGAAGCTCAACTTCAGCATAGCAATAAGGGCATCTTCTAACGATTTTCAACATCATCATTTATCACCACTTATAACTTGTTATAAGTTACTTATAAAGCTTACGATTACAACAGCTTACAAAAACGGTGATAGAAAGCCTCTTGCTTCAGTGGAGGGGTTGAGTGGGAGCCTAAAAGGGCTGTGAGCATAGGGGAGTGTCAAAAAGCAAAAGTTATGCTTAGGCCAGCAACCCCTACGGCAGCAACGCTTAGGGAGACAAGTAATATCACAATTGGGTGCTGGATGTCCACCCCCATGTTCTTCAGGTGGCTTGTCACAAGGAGAATTAGGAGCCTCATAACTTGGACGGTTATGAATGCTGCGCCAAACGTTATGTAGTTTGTTGAGCCTGATAAAGCGGCGAAGACTATGTAGCTCATGGCGAAGCTCATCATGAGGGCCGCGAGCTCGTGGCTCCAAAGCCTTGTTGGCTCGGGCTTCTTCCTAGCAACAAACCTTCCCATCCTGTGGGCTCTGGCATGGTAGTAGGTTAGGGCGTAGGTTGCAGGCATTGAGATGCATGAGAAGAGTGCTACGTCAAAGGGCTCGGGAGCTACTGCGGAGAACCTCAGCAGAAGCATGAGGATTATTATTGAGAGGAACAGGTGGAGCTGGGTGGCCTCAGTGGCAGTAACCTCATCTAGCCTGGAGGACAGCGACATGGATCAGCCCCTGACAAAAACTATGGGTGTAATTGATAAAAAAGATTAGGGATTTAATTTTCTAAAAACGGGTCTTCCTGACAACGGACTTAAGTGTCGAGATGCCCTCCTCGACGCACTGCTTGAATTCGCTGTAGGTTTTTGCTACCTTGCTGCATGCCTCAAACAAGGGCTCGAACACCTGGTCTAGGTCATAGCCTCCGATCTCGTACTCGTTGAGCTCCTTTCTGATCTTCTCAATCCAGTCCTCAGCGGGCTCTCTAGGCATCGGCAATCACCTTGGCGACTCCTTACTCCTCTTTCTTCCTTACGTACTTTTTGTTACTTCTCCTCCACTCTTCAACCATTGCTTTGGCGGTTTTTGCGCCAGCGCTCCAAGCAATTGCCAGTGCAACTATGATTACTATTACGAGCAGTATGACCATCCAGTGCTCCAGAGCCATGTAGAATGTCTTGGTGTAGTAGCCAGTTATGGCGTAGTCCCTGGCCATGTCAACAGTTACGGTTGTCTCGTTGGTTTCAACACCGTCGTACTTTATCTTGTCGAATGTGTACTTGTATGGGAACCTAGTTATCTCGCTTGGATACGTCACATTAACATCGCTTGGAGCGTAAACAGTTTCGTTAGTCGTTAAAGTGAGCTCTACGTCGTCGAAAGCCAGCAATAAGATTTTGACGTCGACGGATAGTGGCGTGCTGGTTACGTTGGCGTGGTGCAGTGCCGTGGCGTTGACAGTATAGCTCGTGTCGCCAGCAACATCAACGGTGTCGAGAATGTAGTACTCGCTCTTGACAACAATCAGGTATGTCCCGTTTGCCGGGACGGTGATCTCCGTGACTCCGTTAATGTCAGTCGTGTTCTCGTACTTGTCGCCATCCGCATCGTATAGGGTTACCTTAGCTCCTGAGACAGCTTCTCCATCTGGCCCTACAACAGTTATTGTTACAACTGGGCCTGCAGCCACCACGGGTGTTGCAAGCATTACGGCAACTATTAAGACCGCCAATACGGTTACTACCAAGCACCTCTTCATCTGAAGCTCACCAAGAAAAAATAAGTGAGAGACATCTAAAAAGGTTTTCTTAACTGTGTGGCGCTAGAGGTATGCCCCAGCCTGTGAGGAAGTCCTTGACAAAGTTTATGTGCCTAGCATTATCCTCAATCCATTTCAGGAACTCGTTGACCGTTGGGTCCCTATGGTGCCAGTACCTGAAGTACTCTATGAAGTCTGCCGCAACAGCAACTACTGCTGGGGTGGACATCGAGGTCCCTGACAAGGCAACATAGTAGCTTTCCACCTCGTACTCATCAGGGAAGTCGACGTATGTTGATTTGCAACTGACAATCATTACCCCGGCCCCCATGAAGTCAGGCTTCATCCTAAGGTCCACAGTAGGTCCTAAACTTGAGAAGGGAGCCACCTTATCGTAGTACGGGTCCCAGGCGCCGACAGCGAAGACCTTTTCGGCGACTGCTGGAACAACTACCGTAGTGGGGATATTGCCTTCATTGCCGGCAGCGGCAAAGACCCAAACACCCTTCTCAGCAACCTTGTTGGCAGCCATGCTCATCGGGTCCTTACCGTCACTTGCAAATGCGGCTCCCCAGCTGAGGCTCAGAATCTTAATATCATACTTCTCAGCATTATTGTAGATCCACTCGAGAGCCTCTAGGCATGAATCCATCGGTGTTGCACCATCCTTGTCGAACGCCTTAACTATAACTAGCTTCGCTTCCGGCGCTATGCCCTTGTACTTTCCATCACCAGCCCATCCCCTGCCAGCTATTATTCCCGCTACGTGGGTTCCATGACCATTAATATCCAGGAATGCTGGCTCACCATACTGCTGCCATAGCTGCATATCGAAATCCAGTAGGTCCTCCATAGTGCCGTTCTTGTAGGGCTCCCAGAAGATGTACTCGCCAGTAGTTGCTGAGACATAGAACATGCTTACCAGAACCTTAATAATGCTCTTATTGTACTCATCGTAGAAGTCCGGGTGAGTGTAGTCTATTCCTGTATCAACTACTGCAACTGTGACGTTTCTGCCTGTCCAGGGGCCATAGGCTTTGTGGAGCTCGTTGTCGATGTCCTTCTCCCTGAAGGGGTACTGGCTGGCATCAAGGTAGTGGAGGGGGGCATGACGGAACTTTTTGGTTGCATAGATGCTGATCACACCTGGTTTGTAGATGATTCCGAGCTGTCGCGCCGAGGTTAGCCTTGCCTTAACTATCTTTATGTCTCCGAAGCTCCATACTTTGATGGGCTTCAGGCCTAAATCCACATTGGACTTAACCGTTATGTAGGCATCTACCGGTTTCCCGAGCATTAGTGCTTCTTGAACCTCAGGGTCAACGTGTAGCATCATTACTTGCATGGGCTTCAGAGTTAGAGCCACTAGGGGTATGGCAACCACTGTGGCTAGCACTAGTGCGAGGCTTGTCAAGGCCTTGTACGTTCTCTGGCGGTTATCCGTGTAGCTGTTGCTTCCTCCTGACGAATCTTTTCTCCTCACATACCTCTTTCTTCGGACATACATGATGCATCACCGCAGTGGCAAGTGCTACGCGAGGAGGGGAGGGAGCCTCAGGTACTTGCCTCCACATAATAATGTCCTCTGTGGCGCTGTAGATTATCGGTATTGACAGGAGCAGTAGCGCTCTGAAGAACCATGTCTCGAAGTAGGCGTAGTATATTAGGCTGAATATCAGCATCCCCAAGCCTATCCCTATGACAATCATCTCGAAAATCATGTCTAGGGGCATGAGCCAAGGGGGGAACAGCCTCTTCCTATAAACATAGTAGTAGACATCCTCGAACTGGTCTACGGCTGCCAAGGCAAGCAGGAGCGAGAGCAGGGGGTTGCCTTGCCACATCACGTAAGCTACTATTAGCAGTAGAATGAAGGTGAAGCTGTTGATTATGGTTCTCACTACCCTGCCAAGCAAGTTGCTCCCCAAAATATAGGTAAAAAATATGGGATTTTAACGTTCTGGAGGAAAGTTCAGCTCTAAATCATGCCTAGAGCCCTCTTCTTGTAGTACTTGTACCCAGCGTATATGGCTGCGACAGCGGCAACTACGGCCGTTATGATGAGGGTGTAGAACATGGCGTTAGTTATCGCTATTTCCATTACCGTGGCCCTTGAAATCAGGAATGCAATAGGTATGTAGCCTGCCTGGATGCCTCCGTATACCAGCATCACCACTCCAAACGTGAAGATGTACCATAGTGGCACTGCTGAGCGGCTGATGATGCCTGCTCCAGCCATGGAGTGCCCCACGAATATCAATCCAATTGTCAGAGTCACCATGAGCCCTAGGGTTAGCGGATTAGTTATGACTCCGGACTGCACTAGTGCGATTGCCACTATGGTCAGGAAGACGAACCCTACTGCAAGTATGGCCTCCCTCTCCGAGAACTCTAATTCCACCATTTGAACTTCACCAATTATATCTTTTATACTCCTCGTTTTTAACTTTCCTCCTGACAAACATAAAACTTTTAGCCTCCTTAACCTCGTCAGCCAGTGACCTCCTAGTCTTCCTCACTACAAATCGCAGTGGCAACTTCTCTTCGGGCTCATCCCCCTTCGCAGGCTTTCTGAACTTCTTGAACAGCCTGAAGGAGGGAGGGGCTTCCTCGCCAATCGGATGCCTCCTCACGAACCTGTACCGCTTCCAAGGTGTCGGCAACTCAACTTGCCTAATTACGTCTCCGAAGACCAGCCACCCATTATGTATTATGTGGTAGAGTATAGCTGCCAGGCCTGCGCCGTCAAGCCACATCATGCTGTAGAACACTGCATTGGCAACGTAGTAGCTCGAAGACGTTAATGTGAAGATAATCTTCTTTCTGAGGGGGAAGGCTGACAGGTACTGGAGTTGCCATGCTGGGTGCATCACAACCCATACAAGAGAGCCGATAATTACTCCTAGGAAGCCGAAGAAGAGGTATGGGAGACCCCTAAAAAGGAGCTCCTCGAATAGGGGGTAGTAGAGCGCAGTAATAGTTACTGTTCTAAATGCCACTTCATAGCTCATGTCGAAGGGCAGAAGCGGTGCTGAGACCTTCCCCTCGAAGGCCTCCGGCCTGATGCCTATGGCTCTCTCAACGGCAACCCTGATGGCCATAGGTATTAGAACCAAGCCCACGTACCAGGGAAAGTAGTAGAGCATCTGGTAGAGCAACGTCCAGCCGTCGACGGCGAACTGCTGCATCTCTGCACCCCTACCCTTTCCTTATAAACATGGTGTAGCTGAGGCTTATGGATGCAAATACTGTGATTAGAGTGAAGGTCATGTACCTGAAGAGTATGGCGAGCCAGAAGCTAACAATAAATATCGCTAAGCTCATGTAACGCTCGTATGATGGCGGCGGGGGAGCCTTATGTGATTGCATGTACCTCATTGTGAATACCTGGTCCGAGAGCATGAGGATGAGGAGGGCCCACTGCATGGCGTACCACAGCGGGTAGTACATTTCAATCCATTCAACAGGTATAACCCAAGGCCTCGTCAACGTCATCTTGAGAGCTTCAATAACGTTAATGCCCAGCAAATCGCCCATCATCTGGACAATTAGCACAATTGAGAGGAGAGAGCCTACGGCATTCGACAGCTTCTCGCTGAGCTCTAATGCCCTGTCAACGTCAATCTCAGGCATGCCGCCAGCCCCTAAGCCTAGATAACGTGTTGCAGTATAAAATATTTTGTCAATCTACTTGGCAACTAGAGGACCGTAAATCCTCCTGTAGACACGGTAGGTGTATGCCTTGGCTTCTGGAGGAACTATGTCGTGCGCCATGGCAGACGCCACTATGTTTTCGAGAACCCACCTCTCCCTATCTCTAACAGGTCTTAGTGTGGTATCTGCTACTTCATATACTTCGAAGAAAGGCCTTCCACGCCTATACCTTCCCAAGAGGCGCCAATATGATTCCCAAAAGATTCTTCTTGCTTCAGTGTAGAGTTTGGAGTCTCGTCCTGCTTTTCTGGCTGCTTCGAAGAACTCGTCTATGTCCCAGCAGTTCTCGTAGGGGTAGTGTTGCTTCCTCCACCTAGGGTTTTCCGGGAGGTCTCTCCTGCATATAACCAGCTTTATGGCTTGGTAGGCTTGTTGCAGGAAAGCCTTTAATCTGACAAATTTCATTTTGCCCCCGGAGGATATATGAAAAAAAGAAGATTTATGCTTATCTGAGCTAGGTCGAAAACTTCAGTATCCTACGCCGAGCCTCTCGGCGAGCCACTTCCAGTCTCCAGCTCTCTTCTCCATCTCTGCTAGGACGTCTGGAGGCACGTCGGTTATTGTGCCTCCGGGAACCTCCCTTCCTTTGCCCCAGCAAGCTGCAATAACAGCGTTGCCGGGAAGCCTCTTTCCTCCGTACCTAGTTCTGAATATTGGTACTCCGCCGGCAGCAACACACTTTCTTATGAACTCTCTGATTGCCTCAAGCCCGCGACCAAGTAGCCTACCCATAGAGTTTCACCAAGTTAAGATTGTTGATTGAAAAATATAAGCCTTGCGAGTTAACTCATGGTTTTACTTCAGCCCCCTGTTTTACGGGCTTCTTCAAGGCACCTAAGTATAGTAGTAGAGCTCTCCTAATCCCGTCACTCCTAGACTTCAGGAGCCCCTTGGCGACGAGCTCGTCGAGCTCCCTCACTATGTCCTTCGGAATTCTGACGCCAACGTACTCCGTCTGGGATAGGACGACCTCGACTTGCCTGTCCTTGAGATCCCGCCTCCTAAATATCTCCGTTATCATCAGCGTCCTAGACCTTACGTTGCCTAGGGCCAGCGCCTTGTAGACCCTCTTGGTTTCTAGATCCAGCATTTCAACTGCGTATTGCCTTAGGACTCGGGTGTTGAAGGCGTAGTCGAGCTTATTCGGAGGCACCAGATCCCTCAGTATATTGAACTTGTACTTCAGGTACTTGGATAGGCTCCAGCCCATCCTCAGCAGCGCCTCGTCGCGATCTCTGCTCGGCTTCTCGGGGCTCGGGCAGAAGGCTAGGTTCCCGAAGCAGGTGCCATCCCTTTCCGAGATCTTCACTCCGCGCTTCTCCATGGCGTTGACGTAGTCCTCGGCGGTCAAGCCGAGCATCTTAAGTGCCTCTTCGAGTATTGGGCACCACTTCCTCCTGGGGTCGCAGCAGAACACTATGGACGCGAGCCTACCTCCCTCACAGAGCTGGGGTTCCCCTATCAGGTCCCTCCACGAGTATCTGTCTCTCCTCACCGTCTGTGCACCACCTGCTTGAGCATTTTGAGGAGAGCGTAGAGGTTTGAGAGGTAGGTTCTAGCTTCTTTGCTGTCTGGGTTAAAGCCGCGGACGACGATCTCCTTAATTCTCACGCCATCGTGCCACCGGATGACCACGTTGGGGAATGTTTGAGCACCTATGCGTTGCAAGTATGTGAGCACCGGCGCTATCTTCTTGAGCTTCTTCTTGTGCTCCTTCAGCCCCCATCTTTCAATCCACTCGGGGGAGAACGTCCTCGAGGAAGAGTCCTCCTCATAGGAAGCGACAGCGCGGTTGCCGAGGAACTTCACCCTGAACGGCACGTTAAGGTCGTCGCACACCTTCCTCAGCAAAGGAAGCAACTTCTCGCATTTTGGGCAGTTAACGTCGTCTTCGAGGATCACTTCAAGAAGCACCTTCGCCCACCTCCTCTGAAGCCTTTTCCGCTTGCTCGGCCAGCCACTCTATCTCCCTGAACCAGTCTTTAGATGCTGCCTCGGCAAATGAGAAGTACAGCCTCGTAGGCGGCTTCCTGAGTTCACGCGCGGCAATGGGCAACCTTATGAGGCCGGGTATTGCAACCTTGAGGTTTGTCGCCCTCCCAATCCATGTATACTCGGGCATGCCGGCCTCGCTCATAACCTTGAAGAAGCCCCACGATGGAGCAGGCCTCTTCTCCCTGCGCTTCTCCTCAACAATTCTCCTGCGCTTCGCGTGCTCAACTATCTTTAGGATCAATCCGACGAAAGCCCTCGTAATAGCTTCGGTAGCATAGTAGAATACGCTGTAGACCATGCTGTCACCTCGCAGGCCTCAGAATCATCTTGTTGTCTGAGGTGAAGTAGGGTCTGACATAGCCTGTTGATATTAACTGGGCTATAGCTCGGTTAAACTCCTCTCTTGTCTCATCATTTATTTTAAGCTCGAGAGCCAGCTCCTCGACGCCCGCCTCACCCTTCCTCACCAGCGCATTGTATATCTGGGCTGCCATGGGGTTGCTGTAGACTATTGCTTCGGGAACCGCTACTTCCCTCAAGTACTGTGGCGTGACTTGAAATATTAATGCCGTGGGCGCCCCAGCCCTTATGAGCGTGAGGAGCCTGTAAGTGTGCCTTATAGACTCCTGGATGTCCAGGACCTGCCTCTTGGCGTGAGTATACCTGGCGAACACTATTGATTCCCTAAGGCTCCTGAACTTCTCGGCAACATCCCTGAGGGCCCTCACCGCAGCATTAAAGCGCTCGTCGGTTATCCGCTCTGGTGCAAGCTGTGACAGCATGATGTCTATCTGGTTTTCAAGCTCGTCGAGAATTTTAAGGGCATCCTCCTTCCTAGCTTCACCCCTCTTAACCTTGTCAAGAGTGTTTAGAAGGTCCCTGATGGAGGCGTTTATGATGTTTAGCTGGGCCGTGCTCACTTGCTTTCCACCTCCCTCCTCTTAACTTCGACGGCGCGCTTAAGCTCGGAGGCCCAGCCAGCTACATCCCCAACCATCTCTGAAAGCTCATCTATTAGGTCGCGCAACCTTCTGCGGGTCTCCTCAAGGCTCTCTGCTTCAGCGGCTCTGACTAGGATCTCCTCACGTAACCTGATGAGCTCCTGCTGTATCCCCGTGACCTCGGTTGCCAGCTTAATGAGCCTCTCTTCATAGCTCCTAATGAGCTCTTGAAGCTTGGCGTTCCTCGCCTCCAGCATTGCAATGTTGGTCTTATAGTCGTTGATGGCCTTCTCGTACTCCCACAGGGCCCTCTGAAGGGTTTCTATCAGGGTCTGCTGCTCAATGATTCTGTCAATGGACTCGCTGG
The DNA here is from genome assembly GCA_003649565.1 of Thermoprotei archaeon. Next base: position 27,200 of record QMSF01000001.1, read on the forward strand.
GCACTGGAGCGCCGTTGCCCCTAAGCAAATCATATTTATCTATGATTAGAACTGGATCCTCGCCACGCATAACTCTGTCAACGTTGATCATCTGCCTCTCAAGGCACTCCATGTAGCCTAAAGGCACCTCCTCAAGCTTGAAGCCGACGAAGTCCCTCGGCTTATATTCAAATACGAACCTCGTTGGAACGCCAAGCATGACCAGCGGAAGCACCTTTCCATCCGCAGTTCTCCCGTAGAGGCTTACCCAGCCGTACTCAATAGCCCAGTAGCGCTTGCCATCCCTGTCGAAGTACCCGTGCCTGAGGTACTGGCCTTTAACCCCCTCACCGTAGATGTAGATTAGAACGCCATAGAGGTACTCGTTAGCAAATGTTACTCTGGGGGCTATTGGCCTCTCCGGTGGACCTATAACCTTCTCTGTTGGGTATATTTTGCGGATTTCAGCGATGATTTCCTCCGGCCTTATGTACCAGCTCAACTTTCCTCCTCCTCTTCCTCGGATGGCCTGCCCTTGAGCCTCTCTTCGAGGATGCCCAGCACCTCTCTGGAGTAGTCTACTGACTCCCTCATCTCCTCAACGGTTTTCCTCAAGTTCTCCAGCCTTGAGACAGTTGCTGTCAGCACTGCCAGCGATTCACCTAGCTTGCCCAGGTTAGCCGACAGCTCACTCACTTGCTTCTCAAGTGTTGCCACTCTCGACGTGAGCTCCTCAACGCCCTTCATTGACTTTGACACTGCCCCGCTTATTGTGGCTTTAATCTTTGAGAGGTCTAGCTGAACCGGTGGCTTAGCCGATTTTGCAGCCTCCACAACCTTTTCCGGCAGTGCCTTCAGCTCCCTCAGCTCGCTTGCAGCAACCTTGATATCCGATGTGGCGCTTCTGAGCTCTTCAGCAACCCTGACTACCTCCTTTGCGGCATCGCTGAAGCCTGAGGATACCCTGACAGCGATGGCTGACGCCAAGTCCTCAATCTTTATTGTCAAGACACTCTTGACTATCGATTCTATTGTCTGGACTCTTAGGGTGTTGACGTCCAACTCAAGCTTCGCTACCTTCGATTCCAGCGCATCTATTCTCTTATGGATCTCGGCAAGCTTCCTGTTAACTACCTCGGCAACCCTCTCAGCTATTATATGCGTATTCATGTTGCTCATCTTTGCGTCACCCTCACGGGGATTATCGACTTAATCCTTCGGAGGGCTACCTCAACCATAACTGAGCCCTGGGGGAAGTCGAAAACTCTGCCAGTTAATCTGACCTCTTGGGTTTTTGAAGAAACTCTCCTCCCAAACAGCACTCCTCCCATGAACGTCATTACTGCCACGCCAATGGTGAAGAATATCGGGTAGCCAATGACTGCTTGCGCTGCAAACCCTGACAGAAGCAACATGCCGATGGCTACACCTGCCATCAGCCCTCCTAAAAAGGGTGCTAATCGCTCACGCATGTTTTACACCCATTATCTTGTTTTACAGATATCTTTAATATATCTTCTTGCCAAATTCTAGTCTTGGGTGTCAATATGCGCTTCATAAGGAAGAGGCAGAAAACAGATGAGGACCTCAACTATTCTTGGAGCAATAGTGAAGGTGAGGAGGAGAAGAGCCATTCAATGTGGAGTAGGGAGATAAAGAAGCTATTGAAGAAAGTGGGGTTGTGCTGAAATGGTTCAAGTAATATTTGAGATAACGTATACATGCCCATGCAACTGTCCTTTCTGCCCAATAAAGAGGTTAAACTTGGAAGGAAAGCTACTTCCATTAACAGACTATAAGCGAATACTGGAGGTTTTTAGGAGGTACTTCGATGATGATGAATATGCTGCTGTTCTAAGCGGTGGCGAGCCAGGAACAGTATCCTTCCTTAAGAATTATGTTGATGCCGCCAAGAGGCTTGGCTATGTTGTTACAATTGCAACCAATGCATTCAATCCAAAGAGGATTATTGAGGCTAGACCGGACCTAATAGAGGTCAGCATAGACTACTTTGGCTCTAAACATGATGAGACAAGGGGTGTTAAGGGACTATTCAACAGAGCGATGAATCTAATAGCGTTAGCGGAGAGAGCAGGAATAGCGGTAGTAGTCCGCTCAACAGCAATGAAGGATAATATCTACGATATCCTTAGGCTCAGAGAGTTTCTGGACTCCAATGGCATACGGGATGTGCCAGTCCTAGTAATGCCCGTAAGAGGAGCCCCAGAACTCAAGCCTTCACCCCAGCAACTTGAGCTACTTAATAAGGATGGTATAATAGTTTCGGATAACTGTCCGGCTGGAATAAACAGCTTCGTGGTAACGCCAGATAGGGAGATTCTTGCATGCATATTTTATAGGAAGAAGCTGGGGCAGTTCTGGAGGTTTACTAAGGATGAGCTTGAAGCAACAGTTGAAGAAGGGGTTAAACTACCTAGATTTCCATGCGAGAGGTAGCCTATGAAGTGGTATACGCATCTAACGTGCATTACCCTGATGCTTGCAATAATATCAAGGTTTTTTCCACTAACACTAGGCTTCATCCTATTCTCCCTAATAGGCTCCATATTGCCAGACCTTCTCGAATCCTGGCTAGGTTTACTTCATAGAAGCAAATACGTCCACAATCTTGCCACAGCAATCCCCCTAATTCTTTTAGGGATGTTCTCCGAGTGGATGATGGCTCTTGGCTTAGCCTATGCCCACCACATCATTTTGGATACTACGACCGTAACTGGCAGTTACATCTGCAACCACAGAGTCAGAGGATCACTAAAGACAGGCAACCTCATGCACAACATAATTATAGTGCTAATCCACGTATTTACATCACTAGCGATAATTATATTAGGCAACTACTAGTATAACCAATTCCCGAAAGGTGCGCATCATGAATTCGAGGACCCTCACCACTTTAAAGAAAAGAATTTAGACAAACTTTTTTACCTAGTGTAAAAAATGTTTTATGGCATACCTTTGTCGACCTAGTGTCACTTATAGATACACTTTATTACTATCGAGTACATAAGTAAGTTATGGGGGTAACTGCATGAGTAAGAACATGGTTAAGAATAAGAAGAACAGGGGTCCTATCGTAGACGGGTTCTACAAGTATCGTGAGGAGCTTATCGCTGCTGTAGAGTACCTTATGAAGTATCGTGGCATTACCAGAAATAGCGAGATTGCAAGGAGGCTGAATGTAAGCCCGTTCACAGTGAGGAACATAAAGCAGATCCTGAAGAGGAGGAAGGCTAGGAAAGAGAGGGAAAAGGCTGAACCGAAAAAGCCTAAAGACATTATTGAGGAGATTCTAGGTGGTGAGCAGTAGATGGATGCTTCGACACTGGCACTCCAAGCTGTCGGTGGCTTTGTCGCTGGCGGCTTAATAGGCTATGCAATAAGGAAGGCTGCCAAGTGGATCCTAGTGGCGACAGGCTTCATGCTCCTGCCAGTGTTCGGCCTGTGGCACCTCGGTCTGGTCAGCGTCAACTGGGAGGGTGTGAACGAGCTTGTGGGCAAGTTCGTCGGGTGGCTTGGAATGAACCTCTCCGACATGAGTCTAGTGCTGGCAAGCGCTGGCGCCTTCGGAGTAAGCGGGTTGCTAGGGTTTTTCTTCGGCATTTCGGGAGGGTTTAGGCACAGCATTTTCCCAGTGCCTACAAGGCACTTCAGATTTGTAAAGCGTAAAAGCCGAAGCGCGGAAGAGCGGGGGTAACCAATGGAGGCTGAAGTCATTGGGAGAGTGCACCTAATACCGCCTAGAGGCATCCTAGCCGAGCTGAAGCCAGTAGTGCTTAGGAAGTTCAACGGCGGAGAATTCAAGTACATCGACGGAAGCTTTAGGTTGCCGAGCGATAAGATGAAGTTCGAGATAGAGGCTGTAGTAGATGATGACTGCAATGTGTGCCCAGTAGCAGTAGAGTTGCTGTCTGAGCTGGCTGCAAAATTCGAGAACGTAATTGCCAAGGTATACAATATAACTTATGTGAAGAGCCCCTTCGAGCCCATAACAGCTACTCCAACATTTAGGATAAACGGTAAGGTTAGGTTTACCGGGATACCTCTGGACCCAGACGGAATAAACCGCTACTTCTCGGAGTTCCTAAAGGAAGCCTACATTGTCTCCCATCCCAAGCTACAATGGCTTGTTGATAGGATAAGGAGATACGCTGAAATGCATGGCTACAGGCGTAACCCGAACGATGTAGCCTACATGAACCTGGTCTACAAGCTGCTTAAGAACATCGATGAGTACGGTCATCCCTACTGTCCTTGCAGACCGCTAAAGAAGAAGCCAGGTATGAGCCCAGAGAAGATTTATGAGCTCAACAAGGACAAGATTTGCCCATGCATGTATGCACCTATGGATATAAAGAGTAAAGGACACTGTTTATGTGGGCTCTTCTGGACCAAGGAGAAGGTTGATGAATACATCAGGAAGAGATTGGAGAAGTATGGCTGGATACTTAATGAGATAGAGCAGGTCCAAAAGGCTTTGGAGGAGCTGAAAAAG
>QMSF01000002.1 GCA_003649565.1 Thermoprotei archaeon
AATGAAAACGCTTTCTCAAACAAACCGAAAAACCAAAAACATAAAACACACCAACACACAGTAACACCATCAAAAGACAGTAACACAAACAAAAACAAACAAAAAACAACAAACAAAAAAACAAACTTTAAAGGTGTTTTTTGCATGTGAGTTTGGTGTACTTCTTTCTTCGCTTTATTCGTGGTGTAGGGTTCTTTTTGTGGTGTTCTTTACGCCACCTTGCTAAGTCCTCAATGCTTCTGAAGCCGTGTGCTTCTAATGATGCTTTCATCACTTTTCCCGCTTTGGTTAATGAGCCATGTGACGGCATAAATTACTACCTCCTATACACAATAGCCCATACGCCACCTAAATAAAAAGCTATCCAAACCAACTTAAACCCCAACAACCAAGAAAACAGCTGTAGAGAAAACTAAGGGAAAGTCATGGATATTAGCGAGAATAAAAGAAAAAGAGAGGTATGGTTTAACTAAAAATGACTAGGAAAAGCAGTGATTCTTCTACTGCTCTTTGAACTGTTCCACTTGGTGGGATATGTATCCCCCACCTTAATTTTCCTGAAGCAGTTTCTGTGAGTTGTCGTTTAAACGTGAAAAACCCTCCAAGTTCACTACCAATGCGATGATCAACCAAGCTTGCATAACCTATTTCTATATAGAGACTAGTACAATAATCTACAGTTCCAAATTCATGCCCACCAATGTGATAGAATCTTGCCACCATTATATATCCAGATGGTGCTGTAACTTCTCCATACAACAAATAAGCATATTCTCCTTCAGTTATTTCTGCACCTTCAGGACAGTTTATCCATGCTGAACTTTCTTTCTGTATATATTTTGCAGTATATTCATAGTAGAAGTCAGGGTGTGTTTTATGGAAGGTTGCTCTGCCTGCTTGTACTGGATCGTCGAACATTGTTTCCACGAAAACCGTCGGCCTAGTCCATGAAGGTGAAGCTAAAAACCTCCTGATCCTTCCATCTGATAGATACGGGTTGAAGCTCATAGTGGCCCCTTCAGTATAAGCTGTAAAGAATATATCAGCTACCCTTTCTGCGGGCATATTCTCATGACTTAATATTGCTGCTGCTTTATCAACTGAGAGTTGAGACTCGTTTAAAACTAAGCTTACTCTTCCTCTTGATTTAACATTAAATAATTGAACCATATCTCCTATTAATGCTCTAGGACAGTCTATTGCAGCAGCTGCATGACTATAATTTTCGACATTAGGAGTGTCGAACCATTTTCCTATCACGTCCTTTGCTCTTGAAGTATCGAGATTCACATTGCTAAATATTTCCCTAATAGCATGTATGCTTAAGTTTGAGCTCTCTAGTATTAATGCTGCCTTAGACAAAGACAATTGATCATTGTTATATATTAATGCTATTCTATCCGCTCCAACATAATCTATTCTTGTTGTGAAAATATTGGCAACGTCATCTGCATTTGCTTGGCTTCCATCAATTGCTGCTGCTAAATTATCATAGTTTTCAAGTTCTATATTAGATATCCATGCATCAATAATATCTTTAGCTCTAGCTCTTGCTAAATTAGTACTACTAAAAATACTTCTAACTTTGCTTGGAGAAAGATACATGCTGTTGAGTATAGCCAAGCTTTTATCTATGCTTAGAGAAGTGTCGTTTAATACAGTTGCTGCATAATCTGCTGTCATATATTCACTATTAATGATAGATGCAAGCTTATCTGCTTGAGCTTGAGGTTTATTAAATAGAAGAGCTGTAAAATGCGATGTGAAGCAACCTTCTATGACAGCTGCTAGATAATCGTTATCTTGTTGTTTATTTATTGAGGCAAGTAAGGCATCCCAACCGACTGATAAAATATTACTTAATCCAGCCTCATTAATTGCACTTCTAGCCTTTTTTATAGCGTCTACTAAGTCGTTATGGTCTGAAGAGGCTATTATATCTCCAGTTTTAACGTATCTCAACTTTGAAATGATTGCATCGAGCTCTTCCAAGCTCATGACCAACCACTTTAACTACAGCTGTTTTCAAACTGTTTATGTATGCGTGGCTTATTAATTTTGAAGACTACTTATAAGTTGAACCTACGCCCAACCCAATGAAAAACGTCCCTGACGGTCTTAGGAACGTCATCAACGTTGGTTACAGCCAAGGCATCCCTTACATGTATGTGTTGCCTTATACCGTCGGCATAATAACTCTCGAAGTCGCACATAAAGCCGTGATCGCTAACAATTAAAAAAGCGTCAGGTCTGCTTAACTCGATTAGCTCCCTAGCATATTTAAAAGCAGTATTATACCACTTCAAGGCCTCATGCAAAGCCTCATGGCTATGTATAGTGGCGAAGAAGTGATGATGAGCTTGGTCTGGGATTGGATACCACACGATAAACAGGTCATAGGGATTTTTAATGTTCTCCTTGACGACTTCATGCATCATCTTAACTGTAACCTCAAACCTCTCCTTTGGGGGCAACCAATAGTCAACCCAATCATGGCCCTTCAAGTCAACGTTTAAGTAGATTGGAGGGATTCTAACTGGGACGTTGAAGACCCTAACCTTCAATCCAACAGCTGTGCACAAGTCCCAGATGTACTTGCCCTTGAACATGCCTATGAAGGGATTTTTAAGGCCCCTAGGCGAGAACCCCTTAACACCATGCTCGTTAGTCCTCAGCCCTGTGAACATGCTGTTAAGAACGCATGGAGTTAAAGGTGGCTCATCAACGTAGAGGAAAGTCCTCTTAAATTTGCTCCAGAACCACATGACATCCTCCATGAACCAGCAGAAAGTATTAGTGAAGACGAAGCTAGCACCATCCAGCACGACAACCAAAACCCTCATTGCTTTCAACCTGTCTATATAAGCGTTTCACCACTTTTTAATTAGGATGCTGTATATGCCTTGCTTCTTCATGAAGGCTATCCTGTCCAAGAGCTCTTCGAGCGTCACACCAAGTATTTCGCATTGTCTCCTAGCCCTCTCAGCATCAGTGTACTCGACTATGACAGCATCTATCCTTGGCCCCCTCCTAATCAAAACCTTATCCCTAAACATGCAGGATTTCAGGTGAACCGTATAGAACTCGTTGCCGACAATAATCGTCAAAGGAGAAAGAGTAGTCCTAGCGAAAGCCACGTCGCCAATGCTTTTATCAGCACTCCTCTTAAAGTCGAGGCCACAGCTAAACTGTTTAGAGAACTCCTCAAGCATCCTCCTCTGCCTGCTTAAAAACAACGCCTTCTTAAAGAAGCTCTTAGGCTGATCCTCAAGCTCAAGGACTTCCATACCAAAAAGAAGCAAGACAAACAACAACTTAAAGCTTACGTAACCCCCACTCACTATATACTTAAATTATGCAAATTTACAAAGAAGGAGAGGTTTAGAGCCTGTTTAGCAGCTTTGAAAGCCTTGCTCTATCCGATGGAAACCTTAAGGCGAATGAGTCTTTGGGGTTGAACTTTATCAACACGTCAACTATCTTTTCATTCATTCCATTACTTAAGAGCCATCGTTTTAACGTTCCAAGACCAACCCTTATGTAGCCTTTGCCATCACCAAAACCCTCCTTTACATCACTCTCAATTAACCTCTTAACAGTCAATGCCATTTCACTTCCCTTTCCTTGCTTCACTTCGTCTATCGTTTTATAATACTCAATTACTTTGAGAGGCTCAATGTAATACATATCGATGTACTTATCATTAAATATAAAGAGCCATGCATGAGGCCTTGGAGTATTCGAAAAGAAGGCCTTAACATTGCTTACATCAACACGCTCCTTAATGAAGCTCTTGAAACTTTCCAACAGCTGTTTGCTAGACTCAACATCTCCTTCAAGCTCAAGCTCCTCAACCATGCCGATCACCTTGAAAGAAGCTTTGAAGGCATGAGGTCACTTAGGGATCTAACCTTGACGACCTTGAAAACTCTCATCCACACTTCCTCCCAGCATGGTGGAATAATGCATAGCGTAACCTTGTGGGTCTTAGCAACCTCCCTTGCAAGGTTCTCGTCAACTTCATCAATACCATCTGTAATTATGATGTATTGCCTTGATGTTGGTAGCCTCTTAATCTCTTTAAGCACTTCAGTTATGTTAGTTCCTGAATCAGCTTCGACTGTTAAAAGTGTCTTAACGATATCCTTGCTTGAAACCTTGTGGCATTCGACATCAAATAGATACACGTCAGCATTCAGTTTAACGTGCAACGCTAATGCTAGCCCAGCACCAGCACTAATCTTACTAACATCACCTTCAAGCCACTCAGCCATCGAGCCACTCTTGTCTAAGAAGACAACAGGCTGAACGCTAACAGCTCTTTGCCTTACAAGTGCTTGTTGACTCAAAATTCTTAAGGCTAATAGGGATTCTGGTAGTGCTAATTCTTGAACTACTAAATCCTGTATTTGCTTTAAATCCCTTAATACCGAAATCCCTACGACACCACCATGAGTTGACTCTATGGTGGCCCTTTGCATTGTCGTAGAAACAGCTGTAGTGAAGAACTTGAAGCTATGCAGCAAGCCCCTTAGCAACTGCACTTTTCTTCTGAAAGACTCAGGCTTTTCTAAATAGTGAATGACGCTTAAAGCCTCATGAGTAAAGCCGTGTCCCCCCGATAGCTTGCTTGCAATGTTCTGAGCTTCCTCAACACTTTTCTTGACCTCCTGAACCTCTTGAAGTACCCTCTTAACAATGTTCTTCATGTCTTCCTGCCTCATTATGAATGGATTGCTCAAACAAGGTCTTTCGCCTATATCTGTCACGTTCTTAATGTATTGAGAAGCTATGTTATCTTCATTGAAGGCACCAACGTTATCTTTAGGGATTTGCATCGTTAGTTGTTCATCAGCTTGCCTAGATCTAGTCCCCCTCCTAAATATGCTGTAAAGAAATCTGAAAGCACCAGCTATGGCTAATTCAGCTGAATTAACTGTAACCTTATTTAATTTAACGAAGTCCTCAGAGCTAACAAGATTAGCGATTATCTTCTGCCATAATGTTTGAGGCTCTTTTAAGTTCTCGACAACAGCATTGAAGTCTTTATAAAACGCCATAAAAGCATCCGTCACCATGTAGTTTGGCAGGCCTATATGACGCCTTGAAAGCAAATTCCAAACAGTTGAAATGTATGGCTGATAGTAAAATGAATCAAATGGCTGGAATATTTCAGGCTTAAAGGCTGACTTCTCTTTAGCGGTTAAAGTTGGTCTTGAAGGTTGTTGTGCTTGCACCACTTTAGACTGTGATGGTTGCGATGAGTCAATCCTTGGAGTTACGCCTAATTTCTCTTGAACCATTTTTACGATTTCGTCAATATTACTCATTTTGCCATCTCCTCCAAGGTCTTCTTGATCTCGCTATATTTGTCGTAAAGTGTTTTTGCCTCTTTAACAATGACCTCTACACGACTCTTAAGCCAAGGTTTACTTGCCAACCTCGTTACATCAAAGGTCATTATCTCCTCTAGCTTGTTTAGTGCACCGTCGAGGTTACCACCTTTAGCTAACGCTTTTGCTGATTGTAATTTGTCATGTAGTGAAGCAACTTCACCCATTTCATTGATGATCGTATTCTTAATTTCGTTGTACTCTTGCTCATCTTTTCCTAAGTGAGGTAGAAAGTCAATTATGGCGTTGACTATGTTATCTACTGTTAGACCATATAGTGCACATTGACTTGCAATTAACTTTGGCAACTTCTCTATGATGGTTCGGTCTGAAACCACGATGCCTTTGCTTCTTAGAGATTTTATGAAGGGAATGCTAGTGCTATGATAAATTGTTATGAATTTGCCGAGCCCTTTGATCTCGCTTCTAAGTATTTTCATGGCGTATTGTTGCAGTTCTTCAACATCATTCCACGAGGCAACAGCTGTTGTATTGTTGTTGCCGTTAAGCCACCTTGCTTCAAGTGCTCTAAGCAACATAGCATCATCATCAATGTACTTGACGAAGCATCTTACTGGAAATCTATCGTACAATGCGACCAAGTCTTCATCTTGAGGAACTTCATTGCTGGTAACTATGAAGATTTTTGTTTTAATGGGTATTTCGCTTCCTGTTATTGGATCATAGATGATTCTTTCTTGTAGGGCTGACAAGAGTGCATTCAATATAGCTGAAGACGCTTTAAATGCTTCATCTAAATATGCGATGTCTGCTTTAAATAGCCTTGACATTTTTCGTTCTAAGATACCTTCCTTGGTTAGCTTCGGGATGTCAAATGGCCCTAATACTTCGACATCACTTGTGAATTTATTAAACTGGTACATACTGAAGGAAGCATTTAGCAGTTTTGCGTAATTACGTATCATGTAGCTCTTACCAGTTCCAGCAGGGCCAATATAGGCGATGTTTTCTTGAGCTATCGTTGTTATTAATAGCAGTCTTACCTCTTCTTCCCTTCCAATTAAAAGGTTATTAAGAGCCCGCTCCACTTCCTGAAGTTTGGAGCGGGCTATTTCTATTGGGTTTGAAACTTTATCGGCCATCCACCAACCACCTCCCTTCTCCTTGGCTGGGGTTGTTCCCCAACCAATGGAGGGAGACTCTCTTAGCTCACATTATATAAAGTGATAAAAAAGTATATAAAGTTTATCTCAACAGCTGTTGCCATCATGTTATCACCTGTTACTCTATTATGACCTTGAAGTCATCCCACTTGAAGTCATCCTTTATCTCTTTTGGGATGATGCGAAGGTGACAAATCGGGCATTCTGCGTATTTGTATTCTTTGCCTTTATGTTTCCATGGAAACCAGTCTTCTGGTTTTAATTTGCATCCACAATTTGGGCATTTGTTAATCTTCATGCCTATCACCTTAAAGTTGAGAGAGGTATTTCTCGAACATTGCTTTCTTGGCTATTAAGTCCTCAAGCATCTTTTGGATCTTCTTTTTCATCGATGCCTTCTCGGCATTGTTAATTCTTGCTTGTAGCTCTTCGATTTCTTCGCTCATCTTCTTTATAGCTTCTTCAAGTAGTTCCTTGGCATCATTTACATCCATGTATATCTTTACGGCTTTGACAAAGCGTCTTTGTAAAGCAAGCTTTAACCTGTTTTCAACAGCTAACGTTTTAGCATTTCTTAAGGCCGTTTTGATGACCTCAATTGCCTCTCCGTTCCATCTCTCAGCCTCTTCGATCGCCTTTTCAGTAACGGCAATCCAACCATAATAAGTGTTGTGGAATATCTTGCTTATCTCACGATAGAAGCGATTCCTGAAACCTTCAAGAACACTCCTAACCTCAACTTCAAACTTCCTCTCTTCAACCTCAGCATTAGCTGTATAGCTGTGAACCGCTAAGTATGCTGAAGGCATTTCGAATGCTAAGAGATATAATGGAACTAGTTCTTGCTTTTTAGCTTCAGGTTGAGCTTGAGGTATTTGAACTTCTTCAAGCTCAAGCTCTTCAGAGCCTTGAGAAAACGCTTTTTCAACCTTCTCTGGCGTTATGACTTCTTCTTCAATGTTTGTTGCCTCTTGTTGTGTTGGTATGGCCTTCTCTTTCATCCATAGCTTGTATAAGAGCTCGACAGGCTCATAATGGCTTGGCAGAAGCCCCTTGTTCATTATTTCTGCCTTTAATGCTTTCTTCTCGTTTTCGTCAATGCAAGGTATTGGTAATATGTTCTCTATCTCTATTTCAACATCTTTTTCACCAACATTGTCCTTTAACGTTAACCTTTGCATTCCAGTTTTTGCAACAACACCGAAGAAAACATAGCTGTGATACACATTGGAATGACTTCCTGTGCGATAAACAAAGTGAACGACTGCACCTTCGGGGGCAACATCTTTTTCTGAAGCCTTTTTGGCAACTAAGTACTTTTTGCCTCTAAACTCTTTTTCCTTCAAGCCGACGTATATTTGTAAGCTGGAAAAAGTAGCTTTTCTATTTACAACTGGGAAGTTGCCACTCAATCTTATTGGGAGGTATTCGCCTTGAACCTCAAACTCCATATCTATCAAACCCCTCCTATTTTCCATGATATACTGTGATTTAAAAGTATATAAAGCTTTTCCCTACAGCTGTTGTCTAGGATGTACATGCCTGATGAGCCTCTAGCCCCCCAGCACTTTTTAATCAGCCGTTTAAATCTAGTGATGAGTCGAGTGCACCAGCCCCACGTAGAGCCCTCATAAACCGTGCACCATAACCACAGCTGTTTGCACGAGGCCTTACAGCCCTCCACGATCATGGATATATAACCAACATCAGATAGTGTCTATGGTGGCATATAGAATAGCAGGCCCGAACACTCTGTAACTTTACTAAATTATGCAAATTAACCAAGATCCATTGGGATGAACATAGCCACGACCTTCAAATAACGACCGTAGCTTGATGAGGGTTCCTGTAACTTTAGTAAATTATGCAAATTAACCAAGGTGGTGAGCGACGTGAGGATTTATGGTCTTCAGCTTCGCATTATTTTAGCCGTGCTTCGTTGAAACAGCTGTTGTCGTGATGGTCATGTTTATATATGAAATGTTACATATATATCTACGTGGAGGGGGTTCTGGTTGGAGCTTCGTGAGCTTACAAACCCTAAAGACGTTAAACGCTTCAAGCAGGTGATGGATGCACTCCACCCTATGGGCCACCCTAAAGGTGGAGTGTTCGCTAAGGGATGGAGATATTGGGCTTACTGTGACGATAATGGTGAATGGAGGGTGCTAATGTCAACGCATCAGCTAAGCGTTTTCTTCTTTAGCGTGAAGTTCAGGCTACCAATGGATAGAACCATCATGTTGAGGAGGATATTGACGCTTCAGGGAGGGGAAGGGCTTGCTAGTGAGGCCATTAAGGCTTTAGCCCAAAGGTTGAAAGACGAGGGTTGGCATTACCTTGCCACTTTAAGCCAGAAGGGCCACTCTGGTGCATTGTACAAGCATGCAGGCATGGAGAAGATAGGTGAAACCCGAAGAGGACATGGAGTTTGGGTTTTAAAGCTTCACTAAGGAGAGAGTTGACAATGGAGGAGCTAGACAAGTTCTATAGCTACTTGGAGAAAATGAGGGAGAAGCTTGACGAGCTCAAGAAAGTGAAGATGGAGAAGGGGTTTTGCCACGAATACCTCGAAAAGCTAGCCGAAGTTCATTACTACCATCTCTTGGCGACAGCTGAAATCAACAAGTTCTGGTATAAGAAGTTCATTGAGAAAGAAAGGGGATGAAGTGTGGTTAAGTCATGTATTTATTGCTCAAAGAAGATGGAGTGCGAGAAGTATCGTGAGCTGTTAAACAAGGCTAAAGCCGAAGCCCTCAAGGATTTAAAGTATTGCATTGAGAACAACATATTGAGCAAAGATGAGGTTAAGCGTTTTAGGATGAGCTTCTTTGCTCAGTCCTATCACAGACTATGCCAAGAATACGCTTATAACTGCAAGAATGGCGATAAAGCCTTGTCTCCAAAAGAGAGGAGGAGAAAGGAGATGATCGAAAAACACAAGCCCCTAACCTCCTTTCTTTCCTCTTGAAGGTGACGCCAAATGAAAGACGGTATAGCCTTGGTTTTGGCCACGTTGGTTTTCTCTTCAGGCTTGGCTTTTATAGCTTCTTTGATCAAGGAGTTCAAGCTCAAAGCCTTGGCAACAGCTGTATGCATGTTGGGTAGCTTGATAATCGCCTACATATTAATGATCGTGGGCTTAATGGTGGTGTTGCCGTGAACATAGAATACCTAACATTAAAGGTATTGTGGTTCATCTATGAGGCTAAAGGTGCTGGTGTCTTCAGGTTTACCAAGGCAGAGTTCATTAGGGCTTATTATACCATGCAGAGGCAAGGCAAAATCCCCAAGCTGAAGATCGAGAGTCTATTGAGGAAGCTTAGGGATTTGGCTTCGAGGGGGAATATAATCAGGTATGCCGATTATCGTGGAGGGGTTTACTACTGTGATTCAAGCATGCTGACAATTGCTCTTAAGCAGTTCGAGGGAAGCTATAAACGCTATGACCAAAAGCAGTAGCAGCAAAACCCATAGGATTATGGCGTTCACCTGAAGCAAAACGTTAAACGCCAACCCCCTAAACATCCATCCCTCATTTATCTCTTTTATGACGGCTTGGTTGAAGGAGGAGAGCAAATATAGTAGCAGCACACTTATTAATCCAATGCAAACAGCTGTAAGCCCCCTCACAAATGATGGTGAGATCGTGAGAAGCTATATATACTATTCGGGCAGTAGATATAGCGAAAGAAAAGGAGGGGAAGGGAAGGGGGCTGTCTACAGATGGTTTACACGTTGTTCTCAATAACAAGCAAGTTGATACGTGCTCTTAAACCTTACGCTAACCTTAGCGTTGAGTATTATTATAGTCGTTACAAGCTGTTTACCTTCAAGCCGAAATCCTTAAGCTCAAAGCACAAGTTCAAGCTCTGCTTCTGTGAATCATATCAGAAGAGTCCCTTAAGACCATATCAGATCGACAGGAAGTTTAACTTTGTTTTAAATAAACAGTTCAATCCCTATGACTCCACGTTCATAATTTTGGCTACTAGGAAGCCGACAAGAGGAGCTATAACGTTAGCTAGAAAGACAAAAGGCCTCTACATCTTTTGGGGCCAAGATTATGAAAAAAGGATCTTAAACCTCCTCTTCTCTTGGTTTTCAACTCGTTTAAGGAGGCTTGGAGAGGCTTTTTCTGAGAAGGACATGAGCGTTAGGGATTCTGGTTTAAGTGAGGTTCAAGACCTCTACCTCATGCTCACAGCTGTAGTAACGAGCCTTGGAGCCGAATATGGCCTTACAGGAGGAGACATCTTTAATTTAACGTAGTTTAAAACTTAAAGGTGGGGGGTATGAGAAGATGATGAATGCAGAGTTATTGTTTAAGTGTGCTAAGAGGGTCATGAGCGACGTTGGAAACCCACTCCTAAAGCTGATTAGGGTTCTGTTGTTCTTTTTGAGGAGTTGGCCATTCGATCTGCAATACAAGGAGTTCACGAGAGAGGAGTTCAACGAGGTAGTAAACAGGTTTAGGCAATGGTGTGAGGAGAAACAGCTACACTACCAGTTTGATTACTTTGACTGCGACGACTTCGCTATGGAGTTCAAGAGCTTCTGTGCAAGAGAGTTCAACCATAATGGAGTCATAATTGCTCTAGGCATGGTATCCAAGGATGGCAGAGTGCTTGGAGGCCACGCATGGAACATAGTGATAATCGAGGGTGAACTTTATTATTTCGAGCCCCAGACCTTCGAGCTAATTGATGGAAACGTATCAAGTGATGGCTTCAAGTATGAGCTTATGGCTGTAGTGGGATAACCATGAAGGCGAGATACTACAAGGGAAGGCAATTCGAGTATAAAGTTAAGAAGTTCCTTGAAGCATTAGGCTTTGCCGTTTTCAGGTGTGCTGGAAGCAAACCCGTTGATCTAGTGGTGCTTAAAGCAGGTTTAAAACCGATGCTGATAGAGTGCAAAACCACATCAAACATCCCTAAAGACCAAAGAGACATAGAGAAGGCTCTAGCTGAGAGGGCTGGAGCTGAATTGATAATTGTAACTAAGAGCAACTTCGATGAATTCAAAAAGAAGATGCTCGTAAAGTATGCAGAATCCCTATCCTCTACCTCTTAGCTTCTCCTTATTTTTATCGATGTATTCCTGAACGGCTCTTCTCACAAGCTCGCCTTTAGGTATTTTAAGCGTCTCACTAAGCCACTCAAGCTCCCTTCGCATATTATATGTAAGCTTGAAGGTGAACTTGACATCCTTCTTTTCGAACTCCACAGCCAAAACACCACCAATATAATTTAAGGAGAAAGGTTTAAATACTCTGGTAAACTAGTAGTTAACAGGAGGTAAACGAGGGGTAAACTCATGACCCGAAAATCAACTAAACTCATACGAGTTCCAGAAGAGCTTTACAATAGGCTAACAAAAATAGCCGAAGAAAAAGACCTTCCAATATGGAAAGTTGTGGCCGAAGCACTTTCATACTATGAACACTACACGAAAAAGACCAAAGAAATGCAGAAGCTTCCAAGGCTCGACAAGGCATCTTGGTATTGCTATAAGTTCTCTGCTAGCGTAGGCTCATTAAGAGAAAACCCAACCGAAGAGAACCTAGCATTACTAGCAAACACATGCAAACAGCTGGAGGAAAGATATGGCATTGATACCAAACTGGTTCTTAAAATGGCATCTGAATACGTAAAGAAGAGATCAACACAAGCAAAGATAGAAATGAATGAGACCGCTAAATTAATTGTTGGCGATATAATCTGTAAGTTCCTTTATGAACAATAACCCCCTCTTTTTTAGTATCTTGTGAATCTCAGTTTGCTCATTACCATTTTGTGCATTATGTTTAGCTTCATTTCTCGCATTATGTCTTCCGTGATTTCCTGTGCTTTTTTGCGTTTCTCGTTTGGGTTTAGGAATGGCTCCTTGAAGTCTATGACTGTATAGACCACATCGAAAACGTCGTTTCTGATTTCTTCTGGTGATACGCCTGCTTGAAGAGCATCTCTTAGGTAGTTTAGGGTCATGGCTATCCTTATCCTCAAGCTTGGGTCTTGGATGTCGCCTAATAAATTTAAGATTTTTGCCTCCCAAGACATTTTACTCGAACTCCTCCTCGATCGTTTTGACTAAGGCCCTTAAAATTACGTCCTCCTTCCTCACATTTAGCCTTTTTTCTAAGTCCTCTAATTTATCGTAAACCTTCTTTGGAACCAGAATCCTCAATTCCCTTATTGGCGTGCTCATACTACTCACTAAACTCCTCTTCCTCTCCTACGTATTTATATCTATCAACTTTCCTTAAGTGTCTGAGCCTCCTCTTTATGTCCTTGAACCGCTCTTTATAGATTAGACCTAGCCTCTCAACCACGTTGCGGGGTATTGCGACTTCACACACAAGCCTTACGACCTCATAATCCTCCTGCGTGTCAAAGCCGAAGTTGACGTTGTAGCTTAAAGGCAAACCAAGATACGTCAGCTCTTTAAACTTAAATTGAAAGTAGCGGGCAACGACTTCAAGCTGACGCTCTATTAGCATCCTGATGTCAATTAAGGCCTTCTCGAAAAAGCGTTTTTCCTCAAGGCTCATTTCCTTTTTTAATTGTTGTTCATCAGTTTCGTTTATTTTATGTTGCTCCCCTCTTTCCATGAGCCTAACCTCTTTCCCCACAGCTGTTGGAAACTCTCCATATTCTGAGATACTTTTTGCCAAGAACCCATATTTAGTTTTCCTTGAAGGTGGTTGAATTATGCCATTATACAGATCTGGTGGAGACATGTATAAGAAGTACACCAAGAAATACAATCCTACTGTTGTTTCAACTAGGTTTACTGATGTTCAGGATGTAGCGTTTGACAGAGCACAAGAGGGACTCAACGCCATTGGGACTGTTAGGGAGCTGGTGAGGCCAATCCTAGACAAATATGGTGTTACTGGTGGTAACAGGGCTACATACCTAGGTTTTGCAACTACACTATATAGACATGTAATAAGAAACAAGGGTGAGGCTGGAAGCAAGGTTGCATCAGGCCTTAAGAGCTACTTTGTAACTGCTTACGACTTAGACCCATCAATACTTGATGAGATAATTCAAGTGGTTGTTGGCTGGGCTGTAGCCTACTAGAGTGCTTCAATGACACGTTGAACCTTCAAGTTTTTTTGTTTCTTTTTTTCTTTTTTTGTTTTGGTGGGTGTTAGTGGAGAAGATAGCTGTTATAACGTCTAGAGCTGCATCTCTAATGAATGTCTGTAGAGATATAGCGTATACCGTTAAAACGATGAGGAAAACCCCTATTTTACTCGATTACTTGCCTCCAGCAATGCAGGTTTCAAGGATGAGCGATGGATGCATCGTGACAATGACCTTCAATCCGTTGGTGAGCAAGGCTTGGTTCCTGCTGTGCAGGGATTTGTATATTAGGGGGTATCCAGCCCTAGCCTACGTCACCGTCGAGGGGATACCTCAAAGCATGTTTATAAGTCCTTGGCTTAAAGAGAACGTCAAGTATGTTGCCAACAGCAGATATACAGCTTCGAGGTTGAGGAAGGCTGGCATTAAAGTCGAAGGTATTGTTTATCATGGTGTAAACATCGATGAAGTCGAAAGCATAAGAAAAGAGCTTTTGCTGAGCAAAGCCATAACGAAGAAGGCTGTTAAAGAAAAGGTGGGGGATGGCGTTGTCTTTGGCGTTATCGCTTCAACACATAAACGCAAGGGCCACAGCCTATTCGTAGATGTAATTAGGAGGGTTAGAGAGAGGAGGCCTGAGGCGAAGTTCTACATTTTATCGAGCGAGATGGCTAAAGCGATATATGCTGGTGTTGATGGAGTGTTCGTCGATCCACGATTCGGCAATTTAACTAGAACCGAGGTTTTCACGATAATTAGCTCCTTCGACTTCTACGTGCAACCGTCACTAGCCGAGGGCTTCTGTTTACCAGTCCTCGAAGCGATGGCCTTCGGCAAACCATGCATCCACATAGCTTATGATCCATTAACCGAGTTCAGCAACGAGAGCTTTAACTTGATGCTTGATTATAGCGAAGTCAAGTATGAGACGTTCCACGAAGGGATAGAGTATGAGCTTCATTACTACAACGTTGATGACTTTGCTAACACAATAATTAACGCAGTTGAAATGATAACCGAGAGGAAAAGCGAGTATGAGGATAGAAGCTTTAAAGCGATGGAGAGGGCCAAGGAGTTCGACGTTAAGAAGCTTTACCCACAGCTGTTGTCAAATCTTGAGAAGCTCAAGGGAGGGGCTTAGAGTTGTCGTTAGACTTCGACATGTTAATTAAATCCCTAAGACAGCAGAAGGCCAAGTATCACGCTAAAGTGTTGAGCACAGATGCAATTGAAGTTAACTTGTTTAGGGCTATCGATATCGAGGCTCAAGCTATGGAGTGGGCTTGGCAATTAATGCCACAATTCAACTTTGCAACCTTTGGATTGGCGATAATATTTGATATCCCACCAATCGAGCTTGAACCCATGAACGTCGACTTCAAGGTTGAGCTTCCCTCTGTCGAAGAGCTTCTCCAAGGGATTTTGGTTAAGACAAGCTGGTTTGACTTAAGCGAGGAGTTTCCTTGGCTTAAAGAGATCCCGTCAACGATATTTGAGAACTACAAGCCTGAATATGCATATCTTATGGCTCAAAAGAAGGCTGTTAAGGGAGTTTACGATCAAACACGATATGATGCATCGTATTACGATCCAACAGCCATGAGGGACTTCCTGAGATCAACACTACAAAAGCTATATCTTGAGAGGAGGACGTTTGACATGTTGACCAAGGACGTTAAGGACGTGGCTGATAAAGTTCAGTTGAACTTGGATGTTGCTAGAACCGTCTTCTCAAGGATAGCTTCAACTGTTAATGCTCAAAGGCAAAGCTTCATACTTGGTTATAGCGTTTTAGGTTTGAGCTTTCTGTCTAGAAGAGGAAGTGAAGAGGCTAAAGTTGCATTTACAGATCTCGATGGTATCGAGCGTGAAATAGGGTTTAAACATGTAGACCATCTACAGTTGGGCTTCTACTTGGGCTTGACAAGTTTAGGTTATGGTTACTTGCTTCCTCGTGAGCTAATACATAAAATGCCGAAAAAGCTGTTACCGACAGGATTTGAGGTTTTAGGGGCCCCCTCGTTCATCGACTTGGTTTTAAGGAAGGTCTTGAGGTTCAGGGATACATTCGCCTACAACGCATTTAGCTTTGCTAACTACAATAAATGGGAGGAGCAAAGGTCATATCACTTAAGCGAGAGAGCCGATCAATGGTTTAGGTTGCAGCTGTTGCGATACCACCTTGAGAACATCGCTTTAGGGATTGCAAGGAGATATGAGGACAACCCCGTCAAATTGAGGATGTATAAATCAGCAGTATTACAGTTGCTTGGCTATCCAGCCAAGAGGCATAAGTGGGGCTATAAGGTCTACAGCTCGATGAGCGATGAGGAGTTCAAGGGTTGGTGGCTTGAGCATTGGAAAAAGCAAGGCTTAAACGAGAGCATACTGCTTGAAATCTATGATAGGATAAAGGAGTGGATAAAGACATGGAGAACCCGAAAGCTCGAAGAAGGCATGCGTCTGAGGGAGAGGAGGTATCAGCTAGCACAAGCCCTGAAGTAAGCCCAGCAGTCGTAAACAAGCTTAGGGAATGCTTCACGGAAATCCTAAACAAGGCCCAAGAGCTTGGATTTGAATTGGCGACGCTAGAATGCTCACAATCCAACAGCTGTCTGCTAGTTAAGAAGTCGAGAGAGCTGATAGTAACGTTAAAGAAGCTGTTTGAGCTTCGCAAGGAGCTTGGGCCAACATAAACCTCCCTTCTATTTTTATGATGGCTCCCTATGTCCTTGGTTAATTTGCATAATTTACTAAATTAGCAGAGTGTTAATGGTAAGCCCTATAGACGCAGACCCGAACACTATCTGATGTTGGTTATATATCCATGATCGTGATGTTTTTGCAGTAGGCTTATTTGCATCCAGCTCTAAAATAACAATTTAAGGTGCTAACAGCTGTGTTAACGTTTGATAAGGTTCATGCTTTACCGTTAACCGTGAAGGTTGATAACTTCACGGTCTATATCCTTGAAGTCATGAAGTATAGGCTCCCTAATGGCAAGGAGAGCTATGTTGTAACTTGCAAGATAAAGAAGGATGATTTCGAGACGAGGAGCTTCCCGATATTTTGCAGGGATACGAATGAATTGAGGGCCAAGCTGTTAATCGAAGTCACCAAGATCAGGTATTTAATGTGGCTTCACGGTAAGGACTTCGCTAAGAGGGTGGCTTCAGGATGAGTTTTGAGGAGATAAAGGCAACCCCTCAAGACATAGAGTTTCTAGCTAACGCATTTGCCAAGTGTTTTGTTAATGAGCCACTGCTTACCTTGGAGGATATTAAAAGCGTAGACCTCGATGCTATGGTCACGAGTGTTGGTGGCTGGGAAGACCCCTTCGGTCAGTTAGCATCGTGGTTTGGCGAAACCTTTGGTGGAGTTGGAGAGTGGATAGTTGATTCTCTTGCTGGGGTCTTCGACGCTTTAATAAAGCCAATACAGGACTTCTTGAATTGGATTTGGGGAGGAATACAAAGTATAGGTGAGACGCTTAGCGGGATAGCCGACAGCATATCCAAGTTCTTTACTGATGCTGTGAGGGGCTTCATTGAATGGGTTTCAGGTGCACTTCCAAGTATCATGGAGTGGTTTGAAGGTGTCGGTAAGTTCTTCACGGAGGATCTCCCCAGCTATCTAACAGCTGTTGGCAAGTTCTTCACGGAGGACTTGCCCAACCTCTTTAGCGGGGTTGTTGATTGGGTTCAAAAGAATATTGCTGAGCCATTGGCAAGCTGGATTAATGAAAATATCGTTAAGCCCGTGAGCGACTTCTTTAAGGGTGTTTATGACTGGTTCACCAAGGATCTTCCGAAGTATCTTGGAGGTATAGCTGACTTCTTCACTAAGACTTTGCCTCAATGGTTTGCCGATGTTGGCAGGTGGTTTACTGAGGAGCTACCAAAGCTCTTTAGCGGGGTTGTCGAGTGGGTTCAAAAGAACATAGCGGAACCTCTATGGAGCTGGATCAACGAGAACGTAGTTAAGCCTGTTGGAGACTTCTTTGGGGCTATCTATAAGTGGTTTACTGAAGACCTTCCGAAGTATCTTTCTGGTGTAGCGGACTTCTTCACCAAGACTCTGCCTGAGTGGGTTGGTGCTGTCGGTAAGTTCTTCACGGAGGACTTGCCGAAGTTCTTTACCGAGACCCTGCCAAAGCTCGCAGGAGACTTTCTTAAGGGTATTGCCGATTGGTTTAACGAGAACGTGGTCAAGCCTGTTGGAGACTTCTTCGCTGGTGTGGTTAAGTGGTTTACGGAAGACTTACCACAAATACTCGCTAACCTGCCTCAATGGGCGGTTCAAGCCATAGAGAACGTTGGCAAGTGGATTTGGGAGCATCTGCCTGATTGGTTTAAGGACTTCATATCTAAGATCCCTGATGCTTTTAATGCGGTTGCCACGACGTTTCAGGGCTTTATCAACGCATTGTTAAATATCCCTAAGTGGTTCGAGGAGAACTTGGTGAAGCCCATCACCACGTTCTTCACAGAGACGGTTCCAAACTGGTTCTACGAGAACATAGCCAAGCCAATAAGCGATGCGATTTCAGGCATTGGAAAGGCATTAGGCGACTTCTTCCTTAAAACGTTGCCCTCGGCAATCATAGAGGCTGGGAAGTGGATTTGGGAGCAACTGCAAGGCCTCGGTCAGATGATTTGGGAGGGCTTGAAGGGGCTTGGAGGCATGATTCTAAATGGCATCAAGGGCTTAGGCGAATTCCTGTGGAATGCGTTTAAAGGGATTGCAAAAGCCATTGCGGACTTCATAAAAGGGGCTGGAGAATGGTTCTACAATACTTTTGTAGCTGGGCCTTTCGAATCCGTTGGTAAAGGCGTTGCCGAGGCCTTCATGGAAGCAACAAAGACCGTTGCAGTTCAAGGAGAATTCGCTTACATGTTCAGCTTGTGGAAAGACTTCGTGGGCAACATAGCCTTGATATGCGTTCCATTATGTGGCCTCGTTGGAGCCTTGGAGTCGATTAAAGGCTTAGACTTCGAGCTTTGCGTTGAGCCTATCGGCCTTGGAGGAAAAGGGGCCGTTAAGGTGGAGCCTACGGTAATGTTCAAGGAAATGACGATGTGGATAAAGGAGACGTTGATATCATCGTTTGCAGGCATGTTCATGGGCTTAGCGATGAACGTGCTGGAGCCATATAGATATCTATATAGAGTGCTTTACCGTGAGCAATTAAACGCCTTGTTTAAGGAGCGTGGAGCGATAGAAGCCGTTTACGAGCTTCCACCAGCAAAAGAGCTGATTGAATTCATAAGGAGGTATTTACCATACTACCTGCTAACAGACCAAGAGAGGAAGACCTTCCTCGCTAAGGAGCTTAATTTCGAGGAAGTCTATAATTATGCTAGGTCTGTATCTACGTTCTATGGCTTGCCATCTAAATACGTCGATACGTTGTTCCTTAAGGCAGAAGACTTAGCCTTAAAGCTCAAGGATAGGTTTGGTGCTGAAAGACAAATACCGCTAGGCATAATGTTCGAGTTGCCAACGCACTCCGAAGTTGCAAGGATGCTTCAGAGAGACATATTGCCTAACATTCCTTCGATGTATGCTTTGGCTTCAATAAGAGGGATGAACAAGGACTTGGCTTTATTCACATACTTAATGACGTTTAAGTATCCATCATTTGACAAACTATGGCAGTTCGCCATGAGAAGCATTTCAGGCATGCTGTGGTTCAAGCCGACAGAGACGATAAAGACGATATTCGAGAAAGAGGCTGAGGCAATCAAGGCTGGTAAACCGATTCCACCATTAGAGCTCAACTATCAAGGCGAGAAGGTCTTCACGGCCTTAGGTGCATACCTAAAATGGCTTGAATACGCCAACTTCTCATGGTTCACCAAGAACACCGAACTGCATGGAGTTAAGATTGGTGAGAAGGTTGGGGCTTGGACTGCTGATTCATGGTTGATGTGGGATATAGCGAGCGACATACCGACTAAGATAGATGCTAGGTGGATGACCAAGTGGGGTCTATTCGACTTCTTAGCACTCAAAGTTACTAATGAGGAGGTCAAGGTTGGTCAGCCAGTTAAGGCATTCCCGACAGTTGAAATGACAACAGCTGTTAGAAAGGTGATTGAAGACCAATTGGCAACCAGCATCCTAATGGATCTAAGGCCGTTCTGTAGGTTGCTTCAGGCCACAGGCCTTCACCCAGCATGGGTTCCCATTACTGCTGTTGCAGAGGCCATAAATGCTTTAACTGATGAGAGGACTCTGCTTAGAACTGGGTTCCTAAACCTATTCAAGGAGGGCTTCTGGGATTACGAATCAATAGATAAGCTGTTGGCTGGCTTCTTCATAGCTTCATTTGCGATAGAGTACTATGACATTGAGAAGCATGAGTGGAAGGCTGGAGCGATAAACGTTCCCGTGAAGTTCCTGCCTGCCGAAAGAAGACTATTAGAGCTAAGAGCCGTCATGGATCGAGCATTAGACATACTGAGGGATCTAGCGAGGGAGGCTGGAAGGGCTTATGCCGAGAACATCTTAATCGAGATGAAGAACTTCGAGGAAACCGTGAAAACAGCTGTTGGAAAAGCGAATGAGTGGTTCAAGAGCTTAATGAAGGAGATAACAGGTAAAGAGCTAGCCTTGAAGTTTGATGAGTCATACTGGGAGACTTATGCTCACGTCCTTGAGCTGTACAGGGACATCTTCACTTATCGTAGGGTTAGGTATTGGGTTCAGAGGATTACGGCATGGGCTATCTATAGGATCGCCTATGGCTATTTGACTGCTGAAGACATACAGGCTTTCATAAACACGTTTAAAGATGCTGCAAGGCTAACCGACAAGGAAGTTGAAGTGTTGACGGACATGATATCAGTTATTGCTGGAATAGCCAAGAAGGAATACATACCGACTCCATTAACGTTAGCCTCTATGGTTGAATACGTCCCCGAAGTAAGGAATTTCGTTGATCAAGTGCTTGAGGCAAGAGGAGTTCCCGAGGCTTGGAGGCCCATCTGGAAGAACTACATTAATATAAGACCCATCATAAGCGATGTTAAAACATACGTCAGCAGGGTTGAGAAGCTCTTTGAGTACTTCCTTATTAGCGAGGACGCATACAAGAAGGTTCTCGATTCGCTTAAGCCTTATGGCTACGAGGATGCCGAGATAAACTTAATGTTGAAGTCCGTCTCCCTTGAAAGGGCCTATAGAGCCTTCCAAGAGCTCCTCGGGACTCCAAGGGAATTAACGACTATGGCTGAGTATTCACCGAAAGCAAGACAGCTGGCAATCGCAAGAGTTGAGCAACTCATTAATGCCCTTCCAGTCGATGAGAATACAAAACAATTCATAAAGGAGATGTGGAACGAGTATATAAGGAATAGGCCGATATACGATGAAGTGGAGAGCTATGCTAGAGAGCTCGTTGAGGATTACGCTTCAGGCTCAATCTCATGGGATATGTTTGAAAAAGAGATTGAAGCGTTGAAGCAATGGGGTCTAGATCAATACGAAATCGACTTCTACAAGTGGATAGCACAAAGGAAAAGAGAGAGGTATGCGGTAATCTATGGTAGGTGATAAATGTGAGCCTAGAGGATTTAAAGAAGAGGGCTGAAGAAATGGCTAAGAGAGTCGAAGAGATAAGGAAGTCAGCAGAAGAGGTACTTAAGAGGCTCAGAGAAGCAGCAGAAGCAGTTAAGCTTACAGCTCCACAAACAAAACAGGCATCTTCCTCGCCAAGGCCAAGACCTTTGAGGGAGATACGGTCATAGGGAACGTTCTTGGTTAATCTGCATAATTTACAAATATAGCAGAGCTGTATAGGGGATGAATAATGAGTTGGATCGGTCTTAGACATAAAGGCGTTGAGATACTGTTTCCTGAGGAATGGAATGCTGTAGTTGACGGCCTCGACATCCTTTATGCTTACACTAACATGCTTCAGGCTACAGCTGTTAGAAAGGAGGATTTAACCAAGCTAGCCTCAGATATAGTCCCAGATCAAGACAACCTTAGGGATTTAGGTTCAAGTTCAAGGTCTTGGAGCGAGGTTTACGCTTATTATGGTTACTTTAAGAGTGATGCTTACATTCAGGGCAAGAGGGTCTTGAAGGATGGAGACCCCGTCATAACCAAACAGTTCATAGATGAAGCTAAGCTTGATGTAGATAAGATCTACAATCTGCTTACTGAAACAAAGGTTGAAGTTAAGGATCTTGAGACAAAGCTTGTTGAGGATCTCGAATCAAGGCTTGAACCCAAGCTGGATCTTCTTGAGGTATACATGCAAGATGTTTATTCGAAGCTTTTTGAAGTCAAAAGTAAAATAATTACAGTTGAGGAGAAGACGGACTTCATCAAGAAATATATTCAGGACGTTTACTTCCAAACTCGCTTGCCAACAGGTGTTGTAACGTATTGGCTTGACGTTGGGGTTACGCCTATACCGTTGAGCGATATTGATCGTTATGTCAAGAAGATCCACATCAAGGTTCCTTCATGGGCTTTATATTTTGTTTACTTGGGCAACAAAGACAAACAAGACTTCATCCTTGAAGCTGGTGATAAAGAGACTTTAGAGTTCCCCAACCCCAAGCAAGTCTATGTTAGAAGTCTGGGCAACGTGGTAATTTCGGTGATGCTAGAGCAAGTCGAGGTACTCCCAATTAATGCATCGGGCTTAGACCCCAACGATCCAACATGGGCTCCAGCAACAGGATGGGAGAAGATATGGGAGTTCAGGTCTCCTGACGAATTAAACGATTTTGCAACAAGTATGATGTATGCTGCTGTAGAGAACGATATGCTCATATTTAAAGATATACCATCAGGAGAATATGGTGATGTCTTGAGAGAAGTACTTGACGTGGTTAAGAGTCACATGGCAATGGCTATAAAACTCAACGTGGAAGCACTTACCAATAGTGTTCCAGTCGCAGCATTTTTATATGATGATGGTACTAACATGTATATTGCGTATTTATTTACTGATCCGAGCGACCCATCAAT
Source organism: Thermoprotei archaeon (assembly GCA_003649565.1). The sequence goes on from QMSF01000002.1 coordinate 22,600, forward strand.
CCTTTGGCTGTATGAATATGGAGCTAGTGCTACTGCAACTTTCGTTAACCCTAATGATTGGTTTGTCTTTTGCGTTGACATAGAAAATAAAGTTGCAAAGGTTTATGATAAGAATAAGCAACTTCTAGCACAAATAAGCCTCTCAGCCCTTCCGTCATCTAGACGTGAATATGCCATTGGTATACATGAAGAAAACAGTAGTATTGGCATAACTGATGTTGCTGTTGACTGGGTTGCAGTAGCGTAGTGATGGAGGTTACAGCTGTTGTCTTTATGGTATGTGTACCCAATATGGCATAGGGTTAGCTTTACTTTAATAGCCAAGAAGCACTTAGAGTACATGAAGAAGAAAGCGAGGGTTGAGGAGATAGATGAGCTTGCGTTTCCTCATATACTTCCTCATTCTCGGCCTTTGGTCTTCATTCAGCCCTTCTTCTACGTTATGCTGAGGTCTTCACGTTTCATATCTAGGAGGCTTCACGCTTATAGGGGCTTCATAGGGATCGATGTAGCAGACTCGGATAGAATATCGAACTTGGCCGTTAGCATGACCGACTACGTTGAAGTCATGGTGGTTCCTTCGAGCTTCGCCAAGGAGGCATACATTAAAAGCGGAGCTACATGTAGAGTTGAGGTTGTCCCTCATGGTCTCGATGACTACTGGTTTACAGATCCACCAAGGCTAACCCAGAGCTTCCCAGACCTATTTAATTTAAAAAGACAAAGGAGACTGAAGTTTCTACTGTTTTTCTTGTGGCATAGCGATTACAGGAAGGGGGCCGATCTAGTCTATAATTTCTATAGAGAGCTTAAGAAGGAGAGGAAGGATGTCGTCTTGATATTTAAGACGGCGACGGCCGATGGCCACTGGGCCAAGAAGTTTAAGGAGCTCAGCTGCATTCACGTTTATGGGTGGCTAACAGAGGAGCAAAAGATGGAGCTGTATGATCTAAGCGATATATACCTGCTTTTCAGCAGGGGAGGGGGCTTCGAGCTTAACGGCTTGGAGGCCTTGGTTAGGGGATGCTTTGTCATAGCTCCAAATAGAGGCTCGTGGGTTGACTACTTGGATAGAATGCATCTCGTTAATTCTCACAGCTGTAGCTATGTTTTAAAAGACAATCCAATTCATTGCGGTAAAGGAGTAGAGGTAGACATTGAGAGAGCAATAGATAGAGTTCACGTAGTTTTGGATAACCTCGATGACTTTAAAGCGAAGCAGAGGGAGTTCGTTATGAAGAGGGTTTACCCTAACTTTAGATGGGAGGTTGTAGCTGATAGGCTCCTCGAAATAGCGAAGGCAATTTACGAGAGGCAACGTGGGGTAGTGGCACATGTCGTATAAGGAGGTCATCTTGAAGGAAGCACCTAAACATGCTTGGGGCATCCTCTTGGTTCAAAGGGATTCATTAAAACAGCTGTTGGCAAAGTTATTTGAGGAGAAGAAGCACCTTGAAATACTTGAAGTGGGCTGTTTTAAGGGGATGCTGGTTGGATGGCTACAAGAAAGCTTCCCCAAGGAGCGTTACTCGTGGAATTACTATGGCGTTGATGTAGTCGAGCCACCTGATAGACGCAAAGATTATCCTCATTATGTCATGAATGCTGAAAGCCTTGAGTTTGAAGCTGAGAGGTTCGACTTAATAATAATGATCGAGGTCTTGGAACACATAGTTGACTACGTCAGAGCACTAAGAGAGGCATATAGAGTTCTTAAGAAGAATGGCTACTTGTTCATTCAAAGCGTTATATGTCATGACAAGACGGCATTAAGCGATCCAACCCACTTCCACGTTTTACATCCAGAGACCTTAACGAGGCTACTTAAGTGGCTTGGCTTCAAGGACGTAGAGGTAAAAGACGGGGGCAACTTCGCTATTTGGTGCAGAAAGTAAAGCTTTAACTTCTAATAGGCTAGTTATAAAATTAAGGTGCGTCGATTTGAACGAAAACATCGAGCCACAACTAAGAGACCCAGAACATCTCTTAATCTTAAACCGCATACAGAGCCTTGAAGGCAGAGTTTCAAGGATCGAGGGTAAACTAGACGTGATAGAGCAACTAATCTCAAACATCAGACCACAAAGCAACGAAGGGAAAATCACAGTCAAAAACGAGACGTGGAAGTACTTCATAATAATACTAGTTTTAATATTAAGCTTCATCTCAGCTTGGCTCGGCTTGGGATGGATACCCCCAATATCACCATGACCATACCCCCCACCTTGGCAACTTTGCATAATTTACAAATATAGTAGAGGAGCGGGGTCAACAATAATCATCTGAGGTTGCTCCAACAGCTGTTTCCTAGAAGATAAATTTATATGAGAGAGGCTAACAGAATATCATAAGGTGAAAAAATGAAGATTAAGGTTGAATGTTGGAAGTGTGGCCACAAGTTTGAGGCTGAGCCTCCAAAACAGCATCTTGGCGTTAAGTGTCCTAGATGCGGAGCGATAATCCAGTATCCACCATTACCGCTCTAATTATTTTTTTGTTTTTCCTTTTTCTTGACAACAGCTGTTGGTATGTTGTTTTACAGCTGTTGACTTGAGGTTAAGTTTATATACTTTTAGCTCATTTTATCGTTTGAGGGTGATGGTTGTGGAGGAGATGTTCGTTAGGAGGGTAAGAATAATAGGTAAGGTGTTAGGGATTTCGTTACCACAAGACATCATACAGAAGCTCCAGCTGAAGGCTGGGGATTACGTTAAAGTAAAGATTGAGAAGGTGTAAGGGATTATGAGTGATGGAAAGAGAGCATGGAGCTATGAAATAGAGAGGAGAATTGAGGAGAAGGCTATCGAATATACTGATCGAGCGACTGAGGAGTTGGCTAGAGAAATCCTTGATAAGCAATCTGAATTAAAAGAGCTTGAAAACATGCTGTTAAAAGTTGCTGAGAAAATCAATGCTTTCAATGAGCATGTAAGGTCATTGATACTCACGAACGCAATAATCCTCTTAACGAGAAACGTGATAACTCCAATCCAAAACATCATAGCTTCTTTAGAGATAGCCAAATTTGACGTTATGCTAAGCGGAGAGAGAATAGAGTTTCTCTATAAAGCAATGGTTTCAAGATACATGCGAAACCTCGAAAGCTTAAAATGAAGTTGTTGAGGGCTGGTGAAATAACATGACTGAGAAATGTATGGGATGTAAAGATAAGGATGCAGAGATATGTCTGTGCTCTGAGTGCTATAAGAAGATAATAGCCATAATAGCTGAAGAGTGCGTTAAGCTGTGCTTCGACTTCGCATCCAAATGCTTTGCTCAATATGAGGCTATAATGGAGAGGATAAGGAGCGAGCTGAAGCCAAAAAAGGAGTGATAGAAAGTCATGGCTGAAAAATGCGATATATGCAAGGAAAAGGAAGCCAAGCTGCATCTTAAACTACATCTGTGTGAAGGTTGTGCAACGAAGATCATATTGATGATTATGGAGCCAACTGCGAAACACATTTTAAAGCTGTTTTCGGACATTTTTGAGAACATAAACGACATGATTAAGAGGCTGAAAGAGAAAAAGGAGGAATAGTCATGAGTAACCACGACCTCATAAATAAATTTTTTGATGTAGTGCACAGGGAAGGTCTAGGTAAAGTCTTCAGGTGCAAAATCTGCTATAACAGGTTTAACAAGGAGTTCATTGTCGTCGGTTTGGCTGATGCTAAGAGGCATATAGAGGCCCACAACAACAAGCAAGTGTATTACGATGATGTTAAGAGGAGGCCCATCATAGAAAAGAGGATAACGTTGAAAGAGATGCTGTAGATGGTGAGAGGGGTATGGTTAGGTGCTGTATTTACTGTGCTTTAAGGCGTAGCTGCAGAAAATACGAAGAGATGAAGAGGTCTGCTTATGAGGTTGTCAATGATCTAGCAAAGAAACACAACGAGAAGTTCGCTAATTATAGACACGTCTTTATTAAGAAGCTTTGGATCGATGCAAAGAGGCTTGCCAACAAATGCAGCTTCTTCATGCCGATTGAAAAGAAAGCCTAACGCATCTTTCTTTTTTTAAGGGTGGTCTGCATGAGTGATGGTGATGGTGGTGGCTTAACTTTAAAATGCCCGTTTTGCGGTAGGCTCTGCAAGAACATTAACGGCTTAAAGGTGCACGTCGCCATGAACCATAAGAAGGTGGCTCATTGCATATATTGCAACAAGAGGTTTAAGAGATTTAGCGGATTGATGAAGCACATCGCTAATATGGCTGACGAAAAGCACATCGCTCTGGGAGTTCTATTGCAGGGTGCTAATGCAAGATTCATAAGATCCCTAAAGAGAGCCAATGGATACGACATCCAATATTATTATAACCTAATAAGAGAATATTTTGGAGCGGGGAAACATTAATGAAAAAAATGAGTTTAAAAATAAGGGTGACACAGGCAAAATAATCCTTCCATATAAAAATGATGAATCTAAGCTCGATGACCCCTCATGGGGATGATAAGAACCTGCGACGCTGAAGTTTTCTTACAGCTGTTTTTTTGTTTGTTGTTTTTTGTTTGTTTTTGTTTGTGTTACTGTCTTTTGATGGTGTTACTGTGTGTTGGTGTGTTTTATGTTTTTGGTTTTTCGGTTTGTTTGAGAAAGCGTTTTCATT
>QMSF01000003.1 GCA_003649565.1 Thermoprotei archaeon
AACCCCCTCTCAACGCAAGATGAAGTAGCAGCTTATCTCGCCTCAATAGGAGTTAATGTATATGCATGGAGGGGGATGGACTTCAATGGTTATTACGAAGCCATCGGCAACGTCTTATTGAAGTCCCCCGACATAACGATTGATGATGGCGCTGACTTAGTCTCAACATTACATAAGCTAAAGTACGCTGAATCCTCAAAAGAAGTTGATGTAGTAAGAAGAGTGCTAGGAGAAGCCTTAGACTTTAAGGTGATAGGAGGAACTGAGGAAACTACAACTGGAGTTGTAAGGCTGAGAGCACTTGCGAGAGAAGGTAAGCTCCTCTATCCCATCATAGCTGTTAACGATGCATATACGAAGTTTCTTTTCGACAATAGATATGGCACAGGTCAAAGCACAATCGATGGCATTCTCAGAGCCACAAACGTCTTGCTATCTGGCAAAATAGTGGTAGTAGCCGGGTATGGATGGTGTGGTAGAGGCATAGCAATGAGGGCTCGTGGAATGGGTGCTAACGTAGTGGTAACAGAGGTAAATCCTCTAAGGGCTCTAGAAGCAGTAATGGACGGCTTTACGGTTATGCCTATGAGTGAAGCATGCAAAATAGGTGATATCTTCATAACGGCAACAGGCGACATCAACGTCATAAGAGGCGAACACATACTGAAAATGAAGAATGGAGCAATACTGGCAAACAGTGGACACTTCAACGTCGAAATAAACCTCAATGACTTAGAAACCATAACCAAGGAGAAGAAAGAGATAAGACCCAATGTAGTAGAGCACTTGCTAATCAATGACAAGAAGGTCTACTTGCTAGCTGAAGGGAGGCTCGTTAATCTAGTGGCAGCAGAAGGTCATCCAAGCGAGGTCATGGATATGTCCTTTGCAAATCAAGCATTATCAATCAAATACTTAGCAAAGAAAGGCAAAGAGCTAAGACCTCAAGTATACCCTGTGCCGAAAGAGATAGACGAGGAAGTCGCAAGATTAAAGCTCAAGTCAATGGGCATATCAATCGATGAGCTAACTGAAGAGCAAAAGAGATATCTTGAAAGCTGGGAAGTAGGAACGTAATCGCCCGGCAAGATATTATAAGGTGTGCCGTCGTAATCTCAGTTAAACGCAGAGGAGTTGTCCTTAATGGCCGAAACGCAGGACGAGAAGTTCAAGGAGTATTTGGTCCTGTTAGATAGAGCTCTCAGCCAAGTTCCATCAAAAACCGTGATGGCTGGCCGCTTCCAAATACCTAAAGCTAAGGTTATGATAATGGGTAATAGAACCATAATACAGAACTTCAAAGAAATCGTCACAACATTAAACAGGCAGCCAGAGCAATTCTTCAACTTCCTCCTTCACGAGCTTGGAACTGCAGGCACCATAGAGGATACACGAGCAATACTACACGGCAAGTTCTCAAAGGACAAAATAGACAGCTTAATAGAAATATACACGAAGCTTTACGTCATATGCCCCGTATGCAAAGGTGTAGACACTACGCTACGCAAAGAAGGCAGAATACTAATGATCTATTGCGAAGCTTGCGGTGCGGTAAGCCCTGCAAGGGGGACTTAAGGTGACAGAGATTGAAGTCTACGTAAAGGTTCACTATCACGGAAAGGATATAGTCGTAGCGATATGCGATGAAGACCTGTTAGGCAAGACCTTCACTGATGGGCCTGTAAAAATTGAGGTCAGCGAGAAGTTTTATGGAGGAGAAAAAGTAAAAATTGAAGAGGCCATGAAGATAGCCAAGAAGGCAACAATAGCCAACTTCTTAGGTAAAAACAGCGTTAAATATGCAATCAAAAGCAAATTAATACATAAAGATGCCGTCATTGAGGTTGCGTCAATACCACACGCGCAATTGATAAAGATAATTTAGCCCTGAATTGATGTATTATTATGGGGATAAAAATCCTTGAAGAGATTCTGTGCTAGATGCGGTGCTAACATAGGCTTATTTGAAGCTACAAATCTCGGAAATTTATGCCTCAAATGCTACATGGAAGTACATAAAATAGCGGAGCCTCCACGCACGATAACAATGACCATATGTAGGAAGTGCCTCTCAATAAAAGTCAAGGGCAAGTGGCAACCCTTAGACTTATCGTCAGAGGAAACCTCTATTTTGAGGGTAAACCAAGCGATAAGAAGTGAAATAGAGAGAGCCTGTAAACTCAAGATAGATGTCTCTCTTACTCCTCAAGACATGTATAGACTCCTCTCTGGCGAGCAAATAACTGTAAAAGCAACGCTCAACGAGAGGATTCATCCATTGCTAGAACCTGTAATAGAATCTAGAGACATAGAGGTTAAATGCGACTTCTCAATATGCCCCATATGCTTTAAAATCGTGGGCAAGAGATTTGAAGCTACAATACAACTTAGAGGCTTTAACACGAGGGAGCTCGATCAAATAAAATCTCTGATAAACAAGTTGATTCTCGATAAATCGGGTGGCTCACATAACATACAAACTGGAGCTGTATGGGAAGAAGTAGATGGAGGAGTTGACATCAAGCTACCTTCAACTGACATAGCACGTAGAATAGTCAGTGTAGTTAAAAGATACTTCAAAGTCGAAATGAAGGAGTCGTATAAGGATGCTGGCTGGGATAAAAGTAGAGGTAAGCCTCTTCGAAAGCTCACCATACTCCTCAGGTCTCGAAATACTTAATAGCTAAACTCTCGTTTTACTCAATTCGGATAGCCTTGAAACAAAAAGAAGAAAGAAGAGAACTCAGGCTTCCAGCAGAAGGAGAAGTCGTAGGCTTAATAACAAAGCTATTAGGCAATGACAGAGCTGAAGTGAAGACAGCTGATGGAAGAATTCTTCGTTGTAGAATACCGGGCAAACTCAGGAAGAGGCTTTGGTTTAGAGAGGGAGACTTCGTCCTAGTCGCGCCATGGGACTTTCAAGCTAGTAGAGGAGATCTACTTTGGAGATACACGAAAGACGAAGTTGAAGAGCTTAAGCAAAGAGGTCTCTTAGGAGTTTTAGAGGAAGAGGTTTAGCAGCTTAGTATCTCCATTAACACTTCTTTAGCATCAGCCTTTACTCCCTTCTTTTTGAAGAAGTTGACTATGTTATTTACGTCCCTCTCAAGGAACATATCGGCATTTGGGTGGCTAGCTAAAACAGCTTGACCAAAATCGAAGAACACAGGCTTATTCTGCCAAATCATGATATTGTATTCGCTCATATCAGCGTGAATTATCTTGGCTTTGCAGTAAAGCAATTTCAAGTTCTCTATGACTTTATGAAACATGTTCTCATAATCATCAAGTTCTACATCCTTAAGTAGAGGTGCTGGAACTCCGTTATTACCTATAAATGACATGACTATCACATTTCTATAAACGGCTATAGGCTTAGGCACGCTAACACCGACTTCATAGGCTTTTTCAAGGTTCTTAAATTCCTTTAAGGTCCATGCATAAACTAATGGTCTTGTCGCTCTTCTAATCTTCTTAAACCTTGGATCTCCCTCAATATACTGTAAAACCGTCTTCTTAAATTCTCGAGTTGATGTAAGGAATATTTTAACTGCCAAGTCCTCTCCTTTAGGAGACTTTGCCCAGTAAACCCTAGATTCTTTACCCGTATCGACGACGCCATAAAGGAGATCTATAACTTTTCTATTAATTAGCTTGTAAAGAGCTTCAAGAGTAAACTTGTCAAAAACCTCTTCAACTGTCTTCAGTAAATCTTCATCTTTCCTACGCTTCTCCTCCTTACCCTTAAGAGATAGCTCCTCAATTTCTTCCCAATCCCTGTTCAATCCACATCAAGCTATCTGAAGGGTCTCGCTTATATATAACCTTCTTCTTGAAATGTAGTAGCTTAATAGACTGGTGATGTCGTTGCCAAATGTGATTTACAAAGATTACGTTCAAATTCCACTCGAGAGAGTGGGAGTGCTCATAGGTAAAGGTGGTAGTGTAAAGAGGGAAATAGAGGAGACGTATGGAGTTAAGCTGGACATTGAAGGCTCCACGGGGAGAATCTGCATAGAGCTCTTGGATACATCAGATCCATCAAACCTTCTTACAGTCAAAAACGTTATTCAAGCAATAGGACATGGAATAAACCCTGAAAAGGCCTTAAAAATCTTTAGTGAAGAAGACGCCGCTCTCCACATCATAGACTTAAAGTACATTTTGGGTGATTCACGAAATAACCTTACAAGGGTTAAAGGCAGGCTTATAGGCGAAAAAGGCAAGGCGAGGAAGCTTATTGAAGAGCTAACAAACACAGTAATATCGATCTCAGAACATACTGTTGCGATTGCTGGCAAGCTAGAGAACGTTGAAGTGGCTCGTAGAGCAATTGAAATGCTGATATCGGGGAGCCCTCATAGCGTCGTCTGGAGGTATCTTTACGGAATGAGAAGGAAGTTGAAGAGAAGAGGCTTCCTTCTATGGGAGCCAAGAGCGCCTAGCCTAGAAAAAGTGGAATTTGAAAGCGAAAGTGAAGAAGCTGAAGGTGAGAAAAGTGGCTAAGTGGATAATAACATGTGCATGGCCTTACGTCAATTACGTTCCTCATTTGGGTACAATGATAGGCTCGGCGTTATCGGCTGATGTGATAGCACGCTATCTAAGAATGAAGGGCGAAGACGTAATTTTTGTTAGTGGCTCAGATGAACATGGAACGCCTATAGAGGTAGAGGCGATAAAGAGAGGTATTGACCCCAAAGCGCTTTGCGATGAAAATCATGCAAAAATAACAAGGCTATTCGAGAAGTGGGGTATATCATTCGATAATTATTCGAGAACTGAGAGTCAATATCACAAAGAGTTTGTAAGGTCATTCTACATGAAGGTATATGAGAGAGGTTTTATCTATGAAGAGGAAGTCGAATTACCCTTCTGCCCTAAATGTCAAATATTCTTACCTGACAGATTCATAGTCGGTACGTGTCCTTATTGCGGTTTTGAAGATGCAAGAGGGGATCAATGCGATAATTGCGGTAGGCTTTTAGAGCCAAATAAGCTGGTAAACCCTAAATGTGCCATTTGTAGCTCAGAGCCTGAATTTAGAAGAACAAAACATTGGTTTTTTGATTTACCGAAATTGACAACAGAATTAAGGCATTATATTGAGAACACGCCTTTCTTAACAGAAAATGCTAAAAATACAAGCTTAAGCATGCTTAAGGAAGGGTTAAGGCCTAGATCGTTGACTAGGGACAATAAATGGGGGATACCAGCGCCTTTCCCTGGAGCTGAAGGGAAAACGATCTACGTATGGATGGAAGCAATTCTCGGCTATATATCAGCTACAATAGAGTTATTTGCTAACATGGGCCTTCAAGACAAGTGGAAGGAGTATTGGTTCGACAAGGAATGCAGGTTTCTATGTTTCATAGGTAAAGACAACATCCCTTTCCACACATTAATACTTCCAGCCTTACTCATGGCTTCAGGCGAAGGTTACATACTACCATGGGGGGTCTCCGCAACTGAATATCTGCTATTTGAAGGCCAAAAGTTCTCTAAAAGCAGGAGAATAGGCGTCTGGATAGATGAGGCCCTGGAGATGTACCCTGTGGATTATTGGAGATACGTCTTACTGAGCTTGAGGCCTGAAGGCAGGGATGTAAGCTTCACATGGACGTTATTCAAGGAACTAGTCAATTCACATCTAAATGACACGCTCGGAAACTTCATTCATAGAGTCTTGACTTTTACATTGAAATCATTTAACTCCAAGGTTCCTAAGCCAAAAAACGACTGGACAAACGAAGAATTATGGAAGATAACCTTAGAAAAATTTGAGTTATGCACAAAGAACCTAGATTCATTCAAAATTAAAGATGCGCTACAAGAAGTTATGAATCTAGCTAGAGAGGGTAATAGATACTTCAATGATAAGGCCCCTTGGGATGCAGTAAAGAAAGGCAATATCGATGAAGCCTCAACAAGCATCTACGTGTGCTTAAACACAATAAAAGCATTAGCAATAATGCTTGCCCCCTTCATGCCAAGTACTGCGAATGAGCTATGGAAAATGCTAGGCTTCTCCTCAAATGTGCATGAAGAGAAGTGGTATGAAGCAATAAAGCCATTAGAACCTGGTAAAGAAATTCTCAAGCCAAGGCTTCTCTTCACGAAAATAAAGTAATTAATCTCCCAGTATTCCCTCTCTTACGAGGCTTCTAACCTCTCTGCTTTTTACTGAGAACCTTGGCTTCTTATCTTCAGAGATGGCATCTAGACCCTTAGCAAAAGACTCTGATACATCGCCTTCGCACTTTCTGCACATAAGCGCCTCCACCATAAACCTAGCCTTGTCTTCAGCTTTTAAGGTTAAGTCATACTCGCTAAATACCTTAGGAGTACCCTTCACACATACAATAATCATGGACAAAGTAAAATGATTATGCAAAGTCTTTTTAACTGGGCGTCTTAAAGGTTTAGATAAAGAGAATACCATCACCTTTAATGCATTGTTTCTCTCCTAAATTGATAAGAGGGATGATGTTTTTGAGGGTATACATCGAAACTTATGGTTGCTGGTTAAATAAGGCTGATAGTGACGCAGTGGCTTCAATGCTAAAAGAGAATGGGCACGAAATAGTGCACGATATAGAGCATGCTGATGCCATCATAATTAATACTTGTGCAGTTCGAAGTGAAACAGAAAGAAAGATCGCTAAGAGACTTCAAGAACTTGAATCATGGAGAAGAGAGAATGAAAATCGAAAGATAATAGTGCTGGGATGCTTAGCAAGGGCAAGACCAGCTTTTATAGCTCATAATTCTCCTTCCGCTAGCATAATAGGGCCTAACGCCCTACCTTCTATACTAAAGGCCTTAGAATCGAGAATAATTGACATAGGCCCTGAGAGAAGAGAGATTTTCAAGCTCCCAAGATGCAATAAATCTAAAAGACTTACTATACCAATAGCGACTGGCTGCTTAGGCTCATGCTCTTATTGCATAATGCCCATATCAAGAGGTAAGCTATCAAGCTGTCCACCAAAACAGATCGTGGAACTATTCCGTGATGCTGTAACTAGAGGCGTAAAGGAGATATACTTAGTTGCTCAGGACCTAGCAGCTTATGGTTTAGATATAGGCTACAACCTTCCTCGCTTGCTCCAAAATCTTCTTGAACATGAAGGCGACTACATGATAAGGCTTGGCATGATGGAACCTTCAACTCTTACCTCCATAGCTAGCGACATGATAAAGATATATTCCAATCCTCACATCTACAAGTACTTACATTTACCCCTTCAATCTGGAAGCGACAGAATACTAGAGCTCATGAATAGAAAATATACAGCAAGCTCCTTCATTAAGCTCGTTGATTTTTTCAGATCATCAATAGATGATTTATTTCTAGCAACGGACGTGATAGTGGGTTTCCCGACGGAAACCGATGAGGATTTTGAGGAAACATGCAAAGTAATAGAGAAAATAAGCCCGGATAAAGTTCACGTAGCTAGATATGCTATGAGACCGTTTACACAAGCATCATCAATGCCTCAGCTCTCTGATGGTGTTAAAAAAGCGAGATCCAGGATATTGAATGAAATAGTCAAAGAAATAACGCTAAAGAGAAATTTAAGATATGTAGGCAAAGAAGTTGATGTGCTGCTAACTGATGTAGCTCCAAAAGGAGGTCTTTCAGGGAGAATGATGAATTACAGACCCGTAATAGTTAGGTGTGATGACAAAAGCATGTTATGGAAGATGGTCACCGTGTTAATTGAAGGGGCAGAGCCACATGTTTTAATTGGTCGAACAGTTTAACCTCCACTTACAGGTGGTAATAACGCTATTTCATCACTATCTTTAAGCTCTGTCTCTAATCCTTTCATTTCGCTTATACCTTTACCATTAACTAGAATTATGAGGGACTTTGAGACTTCACTTCCTTCAAATACGTATTCGCGAAACTTATCGGGCAACGTGTTAGTAAGTTCTCTAAGAAGATCACTTATCTTCATACCTTCTCTACATTCAATTTCAATTTCTTTTGTTCCTGCAAGCTCCCTTATTAAGGCGAAGAACTTCACTTTAATCTTCATGATGTATTACTCCTCGGCCTGTTAACGAATTCATTTATCTGCTCATCCATCATATGTCCTCGACTAAGGACCTTCACACTCTTAACACCTTCAACCTTCTCAGCGGCATCTTTAATCGAAGCTGCAAGAAAGAACGCTATAGGGCAAAACGGTGATGTCGGCGTGAATTCTATGGTCACCTCTCCATCCTTTTCACTTATGTTTTTAATACAGCCCATTTCAATAAGGTTTAGACCAGTCTCAGGATCAACGACTTTTTCTAATGCTTCTCTAACTTTTCTTTCTAATTTACTCATTTCCAATGGTCCTCCACATGACCAATTTGTAAGAATAGCTGTGTAAACAACCTTAAAAACCTTAGTCGAACTTACTTATCAACCAAGCTAGTCAAAAGGTGAAGAAACATGAATCCAAGATTCGTCATGCTAATGCTCGTCATGCTCATAGTCATTGCACCGCTTTCAGTTGCTCAAGGCGTTCCATTGCAAGAAGTCAACGTTCAAGTATATACGAAAATAGATGTTCACTACACTTACATTAATGCAACATACACCCTTCAGTTTAAAGGCCCTTCTGAACCCCTTAAAGTCACTATAAGCCTAGAAGGTTTCAGCAACCTCTATACGTCAATATGTAATGGTAATGTTTCAAGGTCATGGGTAGTAAACGTGCCTTCTCTCGATGGACTGTCTACGTACAATGTTACCATAAGAGCTTTATGGTTAATGAATTCTCAAGAAGGGAAATATGTAATTGACGTCCCCTTAAACCCCTCTACGTCATTGAGGATATCAGATGTTATTGTTTCAATAAGTATCCCCCCAAATATAGCAAATCTGAAAATTGAAAATCTCAATTACACATTAACGAATGACTTAATCAATTTAAGCCTTCACAGCATCTCGCCATATGATGTTAAGCGACTTAATGCTCATCTCACCTTTAACTATACAGCTATACCATGGCTTTTCGAGGTGAAGAGATTAATTAGAGACGTATACTTAGCTTCAAAGGTTGTAATTGATCATGTAACACTAGAGAGCTTCTACTTTAGCCCATGGACACGGCAAACCACTTTTAACTTTAACATCTCTTCAAACATGAGGATTTTAGAAGTCGGAGATATCGCTGGGCCCTTTAGAAGGACATCTTCAACCCCCGGTTTTGGGCAATATAGGCTCATTCATCTGAATGACACTACGATACTACAAATTCACCCAAGAGTATCTTTAACGTTAGGTGAGCACGCCACTATATACATAAAATATGAGCTTAATGAATCCTCTGAAGTACACCTAATACCACCCTACACCCCCTATGCAGACGAAGTTGAAGTCAGGCTTCACATGCCTGAAGGCTCAAGAATAGTGGATGTAAGCCCAGAACCTTATTCCATTGCGAATTCAATGATACTTTACAAAGTCGTAAATGCCTCACAACTGCAAAATCCTCAAATAAAGGTAGAGTATGCGCCGCCACTAATACCATCACCATTGGTAGCAGTCATGGAGCTTCTTGCAGCAATCGCGGTTATCGGGGTAGCTGTCGTAATCTTGAAGAGACACGTTCGAATTAAGATTAAGCCTAAAGCCAAAATCGACGCGGAAATTAAGAAGCTCCAAGAGCTCTTTAACGGCTACATGGAGTTAGCTCGCAGAATTTGGAGGTTACATGAAGATCACATTAAAGGTAGAATAAGGAATTCAACGTATAGAAAGCGAATTCGTGAGCTTAAACCTTCATATCTCGATTACATAAAAAGAGCTCTTGATGTGGCAAAGTCACTTGAAAAGACCCCTCAAATAAGCAAATTAGCTCAAAGAATACGTGTGCATCTAGAAAAGGCGGCAAGGCTAGAAGAGGACATCGCAAAAATTGAGAGTTTAAAGCGAAGCAGAAAATTGACAAAAGCCGAGTGGCCTCAGAAGGCTGAGGCACTTAAGAAGGAGATTGAAAAGCTCAAGGATGAGGTTCGAGAAATAAATTCAAAAATAAGCAGAGCAATAACTTAAAAAGCACACTATAGAGATAGCTACGGGGTCTCGCATGGTAGAGATCATAATAGACAAGGAAAAATGCACCAACTGCGGTACATGTGTCTCAGTATGCCCCTCAGGCGTCTATGAGATGAAGGAAGGCAAAGTAGAGATAGTTAACAAGGATGCTTGCCTGGCATGCAGAGCATGCGAGTCACAATGCCCCAACCAAGCAATACAAATCATCGAGTAGACCTTCAAGAGACCTTCACAAAGAAGATAAACCCTTCTTTTTCTCACAACATTAAACTTTAAATTACCCTCTCTTCAACATGAGTAATGAAGCCCGGTGGTGTAGCGGCCAAGCATGGCGGGCTTTGGCCCCGTCGACGGGAGTTCGAATCTCCCCCGGGCTACCACATTTTTCACAAGAAATTTGAATCTCCTTTAATTATAGTTAAGCGGTGTCACGATTGGCTGAGGATTTAATCCGTGATATCATGGAGGAAGAAGAAAAACTCGTTAAGAAAATTGTTGCTCGCTGTAAGCAATGCTCGCGAAAATGCGCCGTCACCATTAAGGAGATACCCGAAGAGTAATTAAGGGTTTATCGCACTGCAATTAATGGGCAATGAAGAATTCAGCCTTGGCGGATTGATGAAGAAGGATCAACCAGCTGAGCCCACAATTAACGAGTCAACGAGGTGTTAACATGTGAATCCGCATTTTTCAATCATAGTGCCCACATTAAACGAGGAAAAGTATCTTCCTCGTCTTCTAGAAAGTCTTTCCATGCAGCTCTTCAGAGATTTTGAGGTAATAATAGTTGATGGAGGAAGCTCGGATAAAACTATTGAGATAGCATTGATGTATGCTGATAAGGTCGTAGTAGAGCGATGCAATCAATCCAAGGCTAGAAACATAGGAGCTAACATTTCAAACGGGAAATACCTCGTTTTTCTTGATGCCGATGCAGCTGTTGACCCTCTCTTTTTGAAGAGGGCAAGAGATATCTTCGCTCAATATGAACATGCGAATGTCAGGTGCATCGTGGGGAGACCAGAACCAATAGTTCTAACGAAAATTGGTAGAGCAGCATTTGCCTTTGGCTGGCTTTTATGCAGATTAAAAGCGACTTTTCCAGGGTATATGGGGATACTCGTCGAGAGGAGCATATTCAAGAGGGCAGGAGGCTTTAATCCCAATTTAGCTTATGGCGAAGACCTGGACTTTCTAATAAGGGTTTCGAGTTTAACTAAAATAGTGTATCCCAAAGACCTAGTTGTATATAGCGATACCAGGAGATGGATGAAGAACGGAAAGATAAACATAGTCGAAGTCTCTAGAATCGTCGGAATGGTCGTCGAATATTTGACAACGAGAAAGAGCCATACATCTTATCCTGTAATTAGATAGCTCATTTTAAATATCATCGCGTTACTCTATCAACTTTGGTGATGCAACTTCCTCCTTTCTTATGTTCAAAACAACATGCGTTATAGTCCTCTCAACATAATCCATAGATAACATTCTCTTTATGAACTTACTTAGATCGGCTCTAGACTTGAACCTAGCGATTATGATTGCATCGCTTTGGCCAGTAACATCGTAAACTGCCTGCACATTAGGGTTTTTCGCTATCTCTTCCTCCACTTCAGTTATCTTACCTTTAGACACTACAACTTCTATCACGGCGGTGACGTCATAACCCAGCTTTTCAACATCTATGACGGCGGTATAACCCTTTATTATGCCAGCTTCCTCTAATCGCCTAACCTTATTAGCCACAGTAGCTGTCGATACACCTATCCTCTTTGCTATCTCTCTAAATGATAACCTAGCATCATTAAGCAGCTCTCTCAGAATAGCCTTATCGACTTCATCCAGCTTCACAGTCATCAAAGTGTTCTTATCGTAGATTCAGAATATAAAAGCGTCTTCATCATTACTCTCATCTTTACATCATTATTCTCATCATTTAATTGCTTCATCTAAATAAAACCTAATTTATCCTCCAATGAAAATATAGATTATTGCTATAATGAGGACTATCCTTGAATTACAAGATAATAATTCTAATAACTGATAGAGCAATTATGACAGACTACTCTGGAGTTGGTCTTTTAGGCTTTGGTTTATGTTTGCCATATAGAATAGTTCCAAAGATTGTTGAATACAAGGTCCTAGCGCTTGAAGTCAAAAGTAATTCTAACTATCGCGCCTTATATGCACCATACTCCCTAGCTAAAGTTGAGGCATCCCTTTTAGCTCATGGCTTCTCGAAATGAAGTGGCTACAATCCCGCCGAGCAAATAGAGAAAGGAATAGGCAAAAGCACAAGGGCAGTGGGGATATCTGTTTTAGACCCCATGGGCAAAGCCCCAGTATCATACACTTGACATTAATGTTCGGCGGAGGATTCTCCTGCACAAAATTAGAGTTCTTAAACTTGATCTATAAAGTCAAGAGCTTAAAGAGAAAGTATGGGTTTAGTGTCATAGTTGGAGGATCAGGCGTTTAGCGATTGTATGGACTTAAAGAAAAACTGGAAATTGACGTATTATACGAAGGGGAGACTGAGGCAACTTTTCCTAAAGTAGTTGATGATGTAATTAAGGGTAGCCAGTCAAGGATGTCATAGCGGGAGAAGCTCCACGAGAAGATCAAATACCTCCCATCGTAACTCCATCCCGTGGGGGTGCAGTTCAAGTAACGAGAGGCTGTCCCAGAAGATGCCACTTTTGCTCTCCTACAGCATGGAACTTTAGAAGCATGCCGCTAAGCACGATAATGAAGGAAGTTAAAATCAATAAGCTTGCAGGAGCTAGAAACATAGACCTAATAGCGGAAGACGTCATGCTCTACGGAGCGAAGGGCATCAACATAAATAAAGAGGCTTTACTTTCATTATTCAAGAGAATCTCAAGAGAAGTTCCAAGTATAACATTTAATCATGCGTCTTTCGCATCTGTGTTACCGGCAAAGAACATAATAAGAGAGCTAACAGAGCTATCAGGTCATGGAGCCGATAAGCCATTATTTCCTCAGGTAGGCCTCGAAAGTGGCAGTCCAAGAATTATGAGAAAATACATGTCAGGCAAATCCAGGCCTTGGCGCCCTGAAGAATGGCCTCAAGTAGTCAAAGAGGCAATGTCAATAATGAACGAGAATTACTGGTATCCCTGCTGCACACTAATAATAGGATTCCCAGACGAAACAGAAGATGACATAATAAGAACCCTTGAACTCGTAGATGACCTTAGATCCATGAGGGCCAAGGCATGACTCTTCCCGCTCTTCATGATCCCAATGGGCGGATCTCTTCTCAGCAACGAGAATTTTTTTCGACTTGAATAATCTATCAAGAGCAGGATGGGAACTAATACATGCTTGCTGGCGTCATAGCATTAACTTCACTAGAGAAGTAGTAAATCACTTGTTATCTCCAATAAGCAATAGATACATCAAGCTCTTAGCACTAAGACTTGCTGAGATGAGCTTATCAACGCTTGAAAGAACGCTCAATAACCTTAGAACATCTCCTCAAAAGGCTCTAAAAGAATTGGCATAATACAATATAAGAATGAAGTTTCTAAGCTACATACCGAAAATGCTAAGTAATGTAATAGCGAAAAAGCGTTGAGGGGCAGTATGATATCAAGAGATGAAGCCCTACATCTCCTAAAGGAGAAGGTGAAAAACCAAAACTACATTAAACACATGGTAGCAGTCGAAGCCATAATGAGGGAGCTCGCACATAAGCTAGGTCAGGATGAGGAGCTATGGGCTATCACAGGGTTATTACATGACATAGACTTTGAAGAGACAAGCTCTAACCCAAAGCTTCATGGAATTAAAGCTTGTGAGCTCTTAAGAGGTAAACTCCCCGAAGAAGCGCTAAGAGCAATAATGGCTCATAACTACGAGAATACCGAAGTGAAACCTGAAACCCTACTAGATAAAGCTCTAATAGCATCTGATGCGATTTCAGGGCTATTAGTGGCTTGCGCCCTAGTTATGCCAAATAAAAAGATGAATGAAGTGAAAGTAGAGACGGTAATTAGAAAATTCAAGTCAAAAGACTTTGCTAGAGGAGTGAAAAGAGAAAGAATACTGCTATGCGAGGAAATAGGATTAACCAAAGAGGAGTTCTTCGAAATAGCTCTTCAAGCATTAAAGAAGATAGCCAATCAATTAGGGCTATAACGAAAAACTTCAAAAGACCTATGAAAAGGCCTTTCTTATGGCCTCAATAAAGTCATTTACCGTTACACCCAACATCATTATGTTATTGCGCTTTACATAATCTTCAAGGGCCCTTTCCATCAGGTGATAATCGTTCATCCCAATATTCCTTAGTTTTTCGCATAGTTTTTGCACGGCATCTGGAGGCTCAATGAAGAAATCTCCTGTAATGACTATGTCATGGATTCTTCCTTCATTAATGGAGATAATCACTTTTACTAGCTTTCCACCATGTGATTTATGCTCACCCATTCTTATCAGGTTTAGCCACCTCAATTAACCTACGTATTTTCTCATTGTGCTCCTCTCTTAGAGGACAAGTTTTACATAACAATGCGAGCCATTCTACGCTTAAATATTTTTCATGATACAGATCTCTAGCTAATCTAGCCTCGTCCTCTGTGAGTTCTTCTTCAAGAAGCTCGCTTATACCTAGCCTAGATTTAGCCTCGCTAAGTATAGCCTCTTCAACATCTGCAATCGAAACTTCTTGCCTAGCTTCTAGGCTTAAAGTCGTAACGCGCTCCCTAATTGAGCCAACAGCCTTATCTATTAACTTCTCGCCTGAAACATTAAGCACTACACTCAAGACGTCTATATTGGAGTTGACGAGCAAGCATCCATGAACTAAGACTCTGTCATTCCGTATAGTACCAGCTAAACCGGCAACCTTTCTTGAACCTACGACGATATCATTTATGGGCTTAAAGGACGCATTTACACCAACACTTTTCAGTGCATCAGATACTATTTCACCTACAATTTCAAACATTCGTGCTAAATCCCTATTCGTGGCCTTAAACATAAAGGTGAAGTTGAGATTCCCCAAGTCGTGATATACAGCTCCACCACCAGTAAATCGACGAACTACTCGAACCTTCAGCTCTAAAGCTTTGTCATAATTCACCTCAGACAATGGGCATTGGAATCTCCCGATGACCACTGTATTATTATTGCGCCAAAAACGTATAAGCCCCTCACAATCAAGGGTTCTGAATAGCGCTTCTTCAATAGCTAAATTAAAATTAGGATTTTCAGGTTCTTCGACTCTTAGAAGCCTCCATACCATCTTTTTCAGCCTTGTCTCTCTGCGTTACTCTGCAAATAACTGCTTAGCAACTTCAACTCTCAAGTTCTTCCATTTTCTTTCAAGTATGCCTTCAACTGTATAGTCAACTTCAATTCCCGTTTCAATGGACTTAGCTATAAGCCCACCGACAAAGCTCCCTACATCGCTTGAAAGCCTTAACTCTACAGGTTTTTTAAGCTCTTGACTTAACTCGCTAGCTATAGCATTTAAATCCAGACCTAACTCCAAGTCTCTTTTGTTAAGCTTTATCTCTATCACTCCACCTCCAAGAACCCTTATAGCCTCTTTCAGCATTTCTACAAGCCTAGCCTTGTATTCCTCAGTTCCTACGATGTTTTGTATGCGCTTCTTCGCCTCCTCAACAACATCCTCTATTAACTTCTCCTTATAATCCAATACCTTCCTAAAGGCATCCATGCGGGCTTTTGCTACTTCACTTCTCTTCTTCCTAAGCGCTTCTTCTCTCTCCTTTCTTATGATCTCCGAAGCCTCGGCTTCCGCCTTACTCTTTGCTTCATCCACTGCCTTTTTTATGATGCTATCTGCCTTCTCCTTAGCCTTAGAAATGATCTTTTGAGCTTCCTCCTCAGCATTCTTCGTGATTGTCTCAACAAGCCTATCTAAATTGCCAACAGTTGACATGTCTCTTACCTCCACTAAGGCTTTAACATTTCAGTTACTATCAACTCCACGGCTTTCTCAAAGTTCTTAGATGCTGTTCTCTTAAGGCTTTCAACTTCATTTTTCACATGATCCTCGATGCTCTTGATTTCGTTTACTGTCTCCTCTTCAATCCTCTTAACTTCCTCTTCAGCAGTCCTCCTCGCTTTTTCCAGAATCTCCTCATAGACTTTCTTAGCCAATTCTTGCGCCTTTGTTACAGCCTCAGCCTCAATCCTCTTCGCCTCCTCATAAGCATTGTCTATTATCCTTCTCGCCTCTCTTTCAGCTTCTAATATACGGCTTAAGACTTCATCCACTTTGAAACCCCCAGACCCCCTTAGACAAGCTATTTCCCCTTAGCCTAGCAAACTTTATAAATTCTTTCATTTTTAATGAAGAGCAACATGTGAGCAGCATAAGGGGCGACCTCAAGTGCTAACGGCGACGCCACTACTAAAGGCAAGGGTCTACGTGCATAAGGATTACCTTGATAAGGTGCTTTTCAATTTAGGCAGAGAGAGTCTTGTGCATTTAATAGATATTAAGGATGACTTGCCTGAGGAAGTGACTAAAGGAGTTATTAAGCCTATAGAAGTTTCTACACGTTTGTACAGGATATCAACTTTAATATCAAAGATCGATAAAATTATTTCAAGCTTAGGCTTATCACCTAAAGGCCGATTAGAGGATTATGAGTCTGAAATTTCCAATTTCTCGATATTTGATGCCGAAGCTCTTGCGGATTCAGCTGAAAGATTCCTAACATCAGGTAATTCATCTATAGTAGAAAGGGTCAAGAGTGACTATGGAGAGCAATTAGCTAAATTAAGCGTAGTCCTGAGGATAATAGAGTCTCTTGAGTCAGCTAAAATGAAAATGGCTGAAACCACGACAACGACGATCTTCGCTTGTTGGCTACCAAGAAGCTCGCTTAAAAGATTTATTGATGTAATTGACAGGGCTAGTAATGGAAACTATGCGATTAAATACGAAGAACCCAAGGTATATCTCAAGGAGATACCTCATGAAAAAGCTGAAGAAAAGAGATTAGAACTTGTAAACCTAAGATTTTACATACCTAAAAAATATGTGGATAAGGTCGTTTACGCTTTAACAAGCGTAGAACATGTACTTATAGACCTAAGAGACATCCTTTATACCGAGCTTAAGGAGAAAGCTAAACCTCTTGAACCTTCCCCTCAACTATTCAAGTTATCGTCATTATCATCAAGAATTGACGTAGTGCTTTCATCATTAGGATTAAGAGCACCTGAAGACATTAAGCCTCTTAGCCAACCCATACCAGCAGAAAAAATAAATGAAATAGATTCAATAGTTTCTTCAATCGAAAGTGAAGTCTTCTCAATACTATCCAAGCTTGAAAGCCTAAAGAAGTCTATGGAAGTAGCATCTAGAGTAGAAAGTGAAGTAGCATCTATGGCATCACCTCAAGTTCCATTGACAGAGACGATAGTACATGATGTTAAAGGGCCTTTAAGAGTTGTCATGTTACAATTAACAGATGAAATGACAAAGTTGCAGTCACAATTAAACAAGATACGGATGGAGTATGGGGATAAGCTCATAGAATTCAAGAGAATAATTGAAGGAGCTAAACTTGTAGAAGAGAAGAAGCTTAAAATGGCTATGACAGATAATGTCGTACTGCTTCAACTCTCAGTATCTAAGGAGAAAGTAGAAAGTTTGCTATCAACAATTAAAGAAGTAACCGAAGGCAACTTTACATATAGAGAGATCGCTCCAC
>QMSF01000004.1 GCA_003649565.1 Thermoprotei archaeon
AGACCTTTTTGAAGGGCTGGGAGAGATATTCGGCGGACAAACAAAATTCGGAGAACGAAATTAAGAATCCTCGGGCTTTCCTTTACAGGATTGCCAGGAATCTGATTGTTGACCATTACCGCCAGAAGAACCGGGTTCAAATTGTTCCGGCTGACGATGCCAGAATTGTTGACCCGAAGATAGATTTAGAAGGTCAGGCAGCTCGGATGTCCGACCTTGTCCGAGTCAAACAGGCCCTAAGCGAGTTAAATGATGACTATCAAAATGTGATTATCTGGCGCTATATAGAGGGATTGTCCGTTTCAGAGACGGCCCAGTTATTAGGTAGGACAAATGAAGCCACTCGCGTCCTAACCTCTAGGGCACTTAAAGCCCTGAGAACAAAACTTGGCTGATTTTCCTTAGTGTAACAAAACAGGTTAGGGTTCGTCATCATTACAATGAGGGAAGAAGAACTTATCCACAACCTTCATCAACTCCGCCAGATTAAGCCCAAAAAAGAATGGGCTGGTTTGGTTAAAGAGCAGATTTTGGGAGAGCAGGAAAGGGGAGGCTTTATTGCTCGGTTAGGGGAAATTTTCCGCTTCAGGAGGATTTTTGCCCCTGCTCTAACAGTTTCCCTTGTTCTCGTGGGATTGTTCGGTTTTTCTCAGAACTCCCTTCCTGGCGATATCCTTTACCCGGTGAAAAAAATTTCTGAAAGAGCGCAGGGGATTTTTGTTTCAAAGGACAAACAGCCCGATTTCCACTTGGAACTAGCGAAAAGGAGATTAGAGGAACTGAATAGAACAGTCAAAGAAAATCAGGTTAAGAGATTGGCTCCGGCAATGGAGGAATATGAAGCGACAAAGAAAGCGGCGGAAAAAGAGGTTGTTGCCTCCATTAAAAACAAGCCAGTAAAAGAAGCGGTGAAAATTGCCAAGAAGGCTGCTCCTATTTTGAATAAAATAAACAAGCAGGAAAAAGAAACCTACTCTGTTTTAGGAATTGAGCCCGATGATGAAGAAACGGGAGATGACGCTGACGCTGAAAAATCAGTGGTGGAGTATTTAATCAAGGGAGCGGAGGCATCTTCTCTGACTGAACAGCAAAGCAAGGACTTGGCAATAATAAAAAATTATTATAAAATAGGAGATTACGAAAAGGCATTGGAGTATTATTTAACAAGTTCTTTGAACAAGTAATTTTTGACAATTGATAGTCGCGAATTAAATCTGTCAATTGCGGATTTCTATTAGGTCGGGCAATTGACAGAAAAAAAAGAAAGGTCGACGCGGCAAAAAAGTTTATTAAAGGTCGAAAAAAATAAATAGACCTGCGAACTAACACAAACCGCGCTTAGCGGAAAAAATCCGCTGCCAGGTTGTGGACATTCGCAGGAAAAACGAAAATGAGTAATTTACTGAGAAAAATTGCAATCGGAGGCGCGATTGTCGGTTTTGCGGCAATCAGTTTGCCGGCTTTTGGTGTGGTCAGCGATGCCTGCAAGGCAGACCTGAGCCAATGTACGACCGAGGAACTAACCGAGTACATTGCTGAATTGTCAGCCACATTGCAGGCGCTTCAAAACCAACTGAATGCATTGCAGGGCCAGGGTACCACCCCCTCTGCTTCAACCTATACTGGCATTCCGGCTGGATTTACCTTTACCAAGAACCTTTATCAGGGGATGAGAGACCAGGATGTGGTCTACCTGAAAAAGGTTTTGGATGTTGAGGTGCCTGACCACGCTTCTTGGAGCGGAACCAATTACTTCGGTTCCAAGACCAAAGCGGCCGTAATCGCCTTCCAGACAAAATACAAGACTGAAATTTCAAACTATGCTGGTTATACCATTAGTTGCACGGGATTTGTCGGAAAAGGAACCAGAGCCCAGTTGAACGCCCTTTTGTCAGCCGGTAGTACCACCCCACCGCCTACATCTTGTTCTACTGACGCTGACTGCGACACCGGCTACAAATGCCAGGACGGAAGTTGCGTCAAAAAATCAGCCGATGAAATCACTACAGAGAACGAATGTACAGCAGTGGGTTATTATTGGTACAACGACGCCTGCCACGAAGAGGCTCAACCAGCCCAAGCCGGATTAACCGTTGCTTTGGCTGATGATACTCCGGGAGCAGCGATTATTCCTGATGGGTCTTTGTACAATCCCGTGTTGAAGCTTGATTTTACTGCTGGAGGGCAAGAAGTGGTGGTAACCGGCGTGACTATCACCCGCGGTGGTTATATTGAGAATACCAACATTACTGGAATTAGCGCTTGGGACGAAGAAGGAAACCGATTAGGAAACATTGTTACCGCTTTAACTGCTGATGGCAAAGCCACTATTGATTTTGGAAGCAATGATTTGGTAATTGGTGACGGTGAGACAAAATCAGTAACCATAAAGGTAAATATAGCAGCCAGCACCAATTCAGGAACGCTTAACTTCAAAGTGGCTTCAAAAGACGACATTGCGGTTGAAGACGGTGTTACTATTAACGGAACCTTCCCGATTGTTTCCAACACAATGAGTATCACCAATGGAGAGAGTTCCTTGGGAGATGTTAGGATTTCAGCCGTAAGCGTAGGAGCGCTAGATTCAAGTTCTGCCCAAAGCGGGTCCGGCAATGTCAAGGTTGGCGATGAGAATGTGACCATAGCAAAGTTCAGGTTTACTCAAAACAACTCAAAAGAGGCAATTCAGATTGAAAAAGTAGTAGTTTATGTTGAAGGAACGGTTAATGAGGACAAAGACCTCAAGAATTTTGAACTTTACGCTCCTGACGGCACCCTGCTTGCTTCAGCAGAGAAAGCGGTTGACAGATATGTCACCTTTAACCTAGACACTCCTTATGAGATTCCCAAGGGAATGACTAAGGATTTGACAGTTAAGGTTGATATTGTTGACGGTTCCACCCATTACTTCAGGGCCCAAATCCAGAATGATTACGATGTAATGATTAAGGGTAAGACCACTGGTGCTTATCTGGTACCAGAGGACAGCAATGGAAATGCTTTTGATGCTGGCACAGATGGTGCTAACGCTAACAATTACTTCCGGATCAAGGTGGGTGATTTGACTGTCAGCAAAGCAGCGACCTCACCGACCGGCAATGTTTCACCTGGCGACCAAGATGTTGTTTTAGCCAAGTTTAACCTGAAAGCAGTTGGTGAAAAATTAGAATTGCGCAAGATGAACATTGCTGTTTATAGAACTGGCGCCACTGCTTTAACCGGTTCAATTAAGGTGAGAGACGCTGACACCGGCACCACCTACCTTTCAGTTGCTGCTTCAGATTCGGGCATGCAGGTTACTACAACGCCAGCCACAGCAGCTAACCTTGTCACTCAAAATCTTTCCACCTATATAGTCATCGGAAGCGGCGAGACCAAGACGATTGAGATTACAGGAACAATTTCCAGCAATGCTACCTCGGGTAATACTTACACTGTTTATGTCGGCAAGTTCTACGCCAAGAGATATTCTTCCAACGATTACACCTATTTGCCCGATTCAACAACTGCTTATGCTGCCAACGCATTACAGGTAGGCGGAGTCAGTTTGTCGGTTAATCCCAACGCTGCTTTCACTGGAAAAAGAGTGGCTAAGGGAAGCACGGCAGCCGAAGTTGGTGAATTTGTTTTGGGCGCCTCATCCGCTGATGACATTCGTATCTCCAGTATCCAGATGAAGTATTCCACTACTACGGGGATTCAGAATGTTTATCTGGCTAAAGAGGATGGCACTCAACTTGGTGACACTGTTGGCACTCCAAGCGCAAGCGGAGATTCTATTAGCGTCGCGTTGACTATTCCCAAAAACACAAGCCAGATTTTGAAGGTTTTTGCTGATGTGACAACCGATGCTTCAGATGGTGATTTCTATGTTTACATCCCGGCAAATGGTATTACCGCCTACGGTGTAAACTCCAGCAAAGATGCTTCAGGACCCAGTAGCAATGTTACTTCGTCTTCAGTGACCGTTGGTTCTGCTAGTTTGACTATTTCAAGAGCCGCGGATGCTCCTTCTTCCCAGATTGTTTTAGCAGGAGAAGATGGAGTGGTCTTAGACAAGATTAAGTTTGAGGCAAGTTATGAAGACCTCACCCTGAAGGAAATTACTTTGCAGTTGACAACCGCTTCTTCTACTTTGTGGAGTTACACCACCAGCGTTGCCGCTAATATTGAGAAGGTATATCTGTATGACGGAGATACTCTGCTTAATGAAGGAGGAACGCCAGTGGCCAATGGCTTGGTTAGTATCACCGGTATTAATGTTACCCTGCCCGCTGACAGCACCAAGGTCTTAACAGTAAAGGCAGATATTACCGGTTCTGGAACCTTGACCTCCAAGTCAGTTGGTGGAGTTCAAGTCTATTCGACGAGCACTACCTATCTGAGCGTTTATTCTTCAACTGGATTAATGTCTTCTGGTATTACCTTGACAAACCATGCCAAGTCTAATTACTTCCTCTTTACTGACGCTGCTCCAACAGTAACAGTACCTAGTGGATGGGATGGCACCAGGACCGGCTCACCAGCAAGTCAAGAACCGATTGCTAAATACACGGTTACTAACAATGGTTCCAGAACTCTTACCTTGACTGATTTAGACCTTACTGTCACGCTAAGCGGAGTGAGTTCTTCTACCAGTAAGGTGACTAACTTCAGATTGTACGACTCCAGCGACACCCTGATTGCTACTTCCACTACCAGCCAGGTGGCAAATGCTACCACGGTCACGGTGACCTTTGATATTGACGGTTATGGCACTACCGAAGAGATTGCTGCTAATGGTGGTTCTGAGACCTATACCATTAAAGCGGATACGACTTCAATAGAAGCAGGCGAAAGCAATCCTGCCCAAACCACTGCCAGATTGTCAACCTCTATTGGTGGAAGCAAAGGTTATTCTTCAACCGATACCAACACCACAGAGAATGATGAGGTTTACTGGGCAGACAGCAACATTACCTATGCCTACACTCCATCTGGCAGCAGTAGTGCAGAAAGCGGCTTGAAGGCTTGCGACTCTGTAACTGTTTACGGTGCTACCTTGCAATACTAATCCTGAACAGCCCCTCACGCTTCTCCTTGTGGGCGGAGCGAGGGATTAAAAGCAAAAGGATCCCCGAATTCGGGGGTCCTTTTGTATTCCCTTTGCAGATAGTTTATAATTCATATAAACAACGAGACCCGGACTCGTTGACAAATTTATGCCAAAAAGAAAAGTACAATTGGTTAATGGTGAATTTTATCATATTGTTAAAAGGGGCATTGAAGGACGCAAAATTTTTCTGGATGACGAAGACAGATTTCGCTTTGTAAATGGCCTCCTGGTTTTTAACGATAAGAAGCCGGCGCCCTGGGACTCTCGCGCCTTTTGGCGTCAACGAGACCCGGACTCGTTGACGAAGAGTTATCAGCCAAAGCACCCATTAGTTGAAATTCATGTCTTTACTCTCATGCCAAATCATTTTCATCTATTAGTTCGCCAATTAACCGACAATGGTATTGCAACCTTAATGAATAAAATTGGAGGATATTCTTACTACTTTAACAAAAAATATGAGAGAGTCGGAACCTTATTTCAGGATAGATACAAGGTAAAAGCAATTAAAACAGATATTCAACTTAGAAACACTTTTGTTTATATCCATACTAATCCCATAGGATTAATTGAACCAAAATGGAAAGAATGGCAAGTGGAAAGCTTCCAAAAAGCAATCCATTTTTTAGAAAATAAATATCGCTGGTCAAGTTATTGGGATTATATTGGGAAATCAAATTTCCCTCGGGTGACAACTCGCGAATTCTTTTTGAAGTTGTTAGGAGGTGAAGAAGAGATTAGAAGAGAAATTAGATCTTGGATAGAATTTAAAAATGAGATTTTTAAGGATAAAAAAGACCTGAAAGAAATATCATTTGAATAGAGGGTATCATATCATATCAACGAGACCCGGACTCGTTGACAAAACTTGTTGTTGACAAATTGGAATTGACTTTTAAAATTCTTGGACCAAAATGAAAGCAAGCGTGCAAGGTCTTTCCTTGCATATTTTAGACTTGACATGCTTAGGTTTGGTTTGATAAAGTATATCCTAAAGAGGAAAAATTTGAAAATATGAGTAATAAAATTATGAGCAATAAAATAAAGAAATTAGAACACCAAAAAACATTAAAAAGGTTTTCATTTTTCCCCATTATTTTGGGGATTTTTTTATTAGGATTTTTGAGTTTGGCTCTAAATAATTTTGTTTTCGCTCAAAGCGCAGGAGTAAATTATGGAGGAGATCTTTCAGATACGGGAATAAACTATCAGCCTGGGGAAGGCAATCAGGTAATTTTTAAATTTAACGCCTACAATTCTGGAGGAGGAACCTTAGATTTAGTAAAGTTGTATGTGGGCGAGATAATGGGTGCGGGACACCCATCTGAATTTATTGATAAAATAAGAATTTATTATGATAGTGCTGACATTGGCGAATTTGGGGATGAGGACACTCCTAAAAAAGAAGTGGATGTATCAAGTAGTGACTGGCAAGGAAATGGTCCTTGGTTTGTCGCCATTGATTTAACCGGTGGAAGTGAGATTTCTGTTCCCACAAGTAATCAGGGAAACTTGGGGTTCATTGTCATAGATATAAAACCAGATGCTCCTATGGGAGCCTCTTTTGTTCCTTATTTAGATGTAGGGAGTTTTGACTTTTCTGTAGATGCATTAGACACTGCGATGGACAATCAATTGCCTTTTAATAAGCCCGGAGTAACGGCAGCGGGTGATATTTTGATTGGAGGCAATAAAGGTGCGCCAGTTCTCATTTCAGAAATTCAGGTGGGGAGCGCTGAAAATAATCAAGAAGAATTTATTGAAATCTACAATCGGGCTGAAAATCTTGAGCTAAGCGGCTGGGATTTGGCTTATAGTACAGATGGAACGAATTGGACCGAAATAGCCACTATCCCCAACGGCCTTACAATGCCAAGCGGAGGATTTCTTTTGTTTGTTAATCCAAACATTACCTCTGTCAGCGGAGTTAATGGAGACATCCAAGGCAATGCGAACTGGACTGGTTTATCTGAAGTGGCTGCCTTTATCGCTTTAAGAGATTCAACTGATAAAATTGTTGATAAGGTGGGGTATGGCAACGTTCCGGACCATTCATATTGTGAAGGCGGGTCCTGCGCTCAGGCGCCGGCTGTTTTAGATCAAGGCGCGAGCTCGATAGAGAGAAAGGCCTATGGCGATTCTACTGCTGAGATGATGGCATCAGGAGGAGTAGATGAAAAAGCCGGCAATGGCTTTGACTCAAATGATAATGGATTTGATTTTGTGGTTCAACTCTCGCCTTCTCCTCAAAATAGTTCTTCTACTCCAGAAACACCTCAGCCGCCGGGAGATGAAATGGGAGGTCCGGCTATTATGCATCTTCCCGTTTTTAAAGCAACAGCAGGCCAACCCTTAACTATCTATGCCCAGATGGGAGATCCAATGACCCCAATGAGTCAGTTGACTACCGAACTTTATTATTTAACCGGTGATACAAATCCCTCTGATAATACCCTTTCTCAGTATTCAAAGGTGTCTGGCAGTTATTTAGGAAATGGCTATTGGAAATTTACCACTGCCCAAAATGTGGGCTCGGGCGAGAACGGTATGCATTATCTCTTACACCTAAAAGGAGATGGGGGTGAAAGATATATGTCTGCCTCGCCTGATGCTGATATGACCTGTTTTGAGAACGCTTGCGCCACTACTTCTATTGCTCAAAATCCCTTTATAGTAAACGGTTCCTCAGCGGGCACTTATGCGGTTTCAGCCACAGTTTTAGATGGAGATGATAATAATGCGCCGGTGGAAGGTGCTTATGTAATTTTAGAAGGAAGCGAGTATGGAACTCAAACCGGAGCGAGTGGCACTTCTACCATTTCAAATGTAAGAGAGGATGTCTATAATGTGGTGGTTATTAAAGAAGGTTATTTTGAAGAAAAAATTTTTGATGTTTATGTAAACGGGGACACTAATTTAGGAAATATCGTTCTTTACCAAGGACAGGGCGGAGGTATGTCTGGTGATACCTCAAAGCCCCATGTTATTTGGACAGGTCCTCCAGATGGAATGATGGGAGTGCCAGCAGGCGACCCCGGTTTCTTAATCTTCTTGGGTTTTGATAAGGATTTAGATTCTTCAACATTTAATGGAACCAATGTTTATCTTACTATTGACGGAACCACGCCGGTGGGAGGAGTAACTGTTGAATACAACAACACCCCATCTTCTCGTCCTCAAAATTATCCTCCAGACCAGTATTTAGGCATTATTCATGTTCCAAGCAGCGGACTTTCAGAGAATACTACTTATTATGTTGTTTTAACTGATAATGTGAGAGATACTGCCGGAAATTCCCTTGAGGGTAACAGACCCGATGGAAGTTATATTTTCAGTTTCACTACAGGACAGACATTTACTGGAGAAGAGGACTTTGGCCAAGGAGCCTTCCAGCCGCCGTTTGTTTTAGGAACCCAGCCCTTTGACGGAGCAATGAATGTTGCCTTGAACACGAAAATTTTGATTAAATTTGCTGAACCCTTAAATCCAAATAGCGTTAATGCCCAAAATATAAAGTTGTATAAGGTAGTCCACACAGAAACAGGGAAGCAGGAAACTCAGGTCAGTTTGTCTGATTCAGATTTCTCTTTAGATGTGACAGGCGCCATTCTAACCATTACTCCTTCCAGCGCCTTATCTTCTGATTCTGATTATGAAATTCGGGTTTCAGGTGCCGTTCAAAGTGTAAATGGTGTTTGGTTGGGTGATCCTGGAAAAAATGAAAACACCTCAAGTTTTATTGTCTTCCGCTCTCACTTTACAACTGGTTCTACCCTTGATACTACCGGTCCCACAATTGTTGGCACAAAGCCTCAAGATGGAGCAACTGGTGTTCCCATCAACAAAGGAAAGGTAATTATTCAGTTTTCAGAAGGGATGAATCCCTCAACAGTGAACGCAAATACGGTGAAACTAAAGAGGGGTTCAAATGTGGTAAGCAGTATTGTTGAATATGACCCAATAGAGAAATCTGCCAAAATTATTCCCTTAAGCCTCTTAGCCACTGAATCTCAATACACAATTTATGTAAAAGGAGGAACAGGTGGAGTTGAGGATTTAGCCGGGAATACATTAGATGCACACCCTGCAGATGACACAAAAACTGATTTTTCAAATAGCTTTACCACTTCCAATCAGACAGACAATTTAGCACCCACAATTATTTCTGCCAATGGTGATGAGTGGTCTTTGGCTATCACCTTTTCTGAGCTAATGAATTCATCCAAGCCCGGTGAAAGCAAATTTTCTGCCTCAGTCCTTAATCCTGCTAATTATACTTTAAAATGGGGTGATCCAAATACAGTAGATTCCAATGGCACCTTAATAGATCTTTCCGGCAAGAATTTCAGTTATGACCCGGCCCAAAATACAGTCTTCATTGAAGGTATTGGTTTAGATATAAGCCAAATTTCGGGCAAAGATTATTGGGTTCAGGTTTCCAATGTTACTGATCTTTCAGGGAATGTGATAGACCCTTCTGGAAATACTTTCCAGATGCCCATTAATAATAGCGCCCAAACCCAGGGGTTTTTAGGTCCAATGGGCCCAGGTCCTGGAGGAATGATAGGTCCTGATATGGGCGAGATGGGGATGATGAAGGCAGGTGTTTTCCCGATGAATATGATGGCGGGACAAATCTCAAAGTACTTTGTTGACATTCCCATCTCTAATGGATTGGAAAATGGGGGAAGAATTGTTTTAACCTTTCCCGATGGCTTTGACATTTCAAATGTTGTTCCTGATGCCGAAAGCCCAATGAATGAGGATATGAATGGACCGGGTTCTGGAATAGTTACCTTTAAAATCTCAGGGGTGAGCGAAGATTCTAATGCCTCAACCCAAGGCGGAGCAGCTAACGATGGGGTTACCATTAACCCTGATGCCAACACCATTACTATCTGGCTAACCACCACTGAGACAATTTCTGGAACTGATTTCTTGCACATTGATTTAGACGGCATTGTAAATTCAAACATTCCAAAGGGCTTTGATACCCCAGGATACACCGTGGGAATTAAAATTCTCAAGGCAGATGGCACTCTTTCAGAGGACATTGGCACTACAATGCCTTTCTTTATCATCCAGTCGGGGGACTTCACACTTGGAGGAGCCATTACCTTATCTGAGGCACCTGGCGCCCAAAGCACAATGGAACTTTGTTTGGGTTCTCCAATAACAGGTCCGATGTGTCAGAATATTACCTTTGGCGATTCAGATACCCAGAAGAATTATTCCTTCACCGGTCTTAATTCAGGAGATTATTTCTTGTTTACTGACCCAATTATCACTCTTAATGGGAAAGATTATCAAGGAATTTCTGTTCCTGAACCAATTTACTTAACTGAGAGCATCAGTGATAAGAACCTTACCTTCAATAAAATTACTTCTACAGGCAGAGCAGAAGTAACCGTTCAGATTTCAGGCACCTTCAATAATGAAGGAATAGATGTTTTCGCTGGAGGTCCAAGTGCTTTCTTTGTGAAGACAAAGACGCTCAACGGCACCATTCCAAGCGATAGTCCTGATACAACCATCCTTTATCTTGACAATGGTGATTGGATGGTGGGAATGGGCCCGGCAATGCCAAAGGGGCCGATGGCAGGACCTCCTCCAATGCCAGATTGGATCCCACCGATGCCGATAAAGATAGTTGTTTCAGGTTGTCCTTCAAGTTGTTCAATCACTGAATACGGACCGAGTAATATTACGGGAGGTAATACTCAAGATGGAATTGTGAGCTTTGACATCAAAGAAGCAAATTTAGAAGTTAGAGGAAAGGTGACAAAAGAAGATGGCACAACAGGAATTCCCAATGCTGAAGTTTACGCCTATCAACCTGGAAGTAAGACAGGAATAGGAGGTCATGCCACCACCGATAGTTCTGGAAATTTCGTTCTTAAATTATCAGATACTGACACCTATAAAATTGGTGCATTTAAGCCTGGTTTACCTTCAACATTTGAAAGAACGATTAGGGTGGAGGAGGACAGCGATGCTGATGATGGAAATTCCACCTGCGATGTTTATCTTGATAGCACCTTGGTTACAGATTCAAATCCCTTGATTTTGAAACTTCAAAGACCTGATTATACCATTTCGGGTAAGGTAACTGATGGCACAGACCCTGTTGCTTACGCTCCGGTTTGGGCAGATAGAATTGATGGCCCGGGTCATGCAGACGCAATGACAGATAGTTCAGGTAATTACATCATTTATGTGGGACCTGGCACCTGGCAATTAATGGCTTATGTTCCAGGATTTGGCGACATTGGACCTGAGATTGTAGTAATTACCGATTCGTCTGAAACCAAAAACCTCGCTCCAGCCACCAACATCCAAATGTATCAGATTTCCGGTAATGTCACGATAGCAGGTCAACCTCGGGCTAATGAACCCATAAGGGCGGTAAAATTTGATGCCCAGGGTAACTATTTAGGACAGGAATTTTCTAGTCAGACCGATTCTCAAGGAAATTACACTATCTCTGTGCCACCTGGCTATTACAGGGTTGATATTTGGACACCAGAATATGGCGAGATTGAGGCTTTACCGCAAGGAGGTGATCAATTCGAAGATTCTCCTGCTTCTTTACAAGTGACAAACAGCAATGTTTCCAATGTGAATATCAACATCCAAAGTGATAATTTACAGACAGTTACCATTTCCTTTACAAATGGCTCAAGTTATCAAGGAAGATCTGCTTTCGTTGATATTGAGAAAATAGATCCCCAAACCAAGAAACCTTTAGGAGTTCATAGGACCTTAGACATTCCTGATGTTTCCAATAGTAATACAATTCAATTACCAGACGGTAACTATCATTTCTTTGCCCATGTTGAAGGATTGGGAGAATTCATTCCTCAAGAAGCCAATGACCAGAACTCCCCAGGCTATGTAGATATTGATCAAGAGAGTACTGTTCATTTTGTCTTACCCAATGCTTCAACAGAACTGATTACCATCTCTGGCCAGGTGACCGATGGTACAGATCCAATCGCAGATGCCTGGGTTTGGATTGACAATCCTCAAACCAGTTATCACAATGGCACTCCAACAGACAATAACGGAAATTACACCTTGCAGGTTCCAAAACTTTCCTCTGGAAATTATAAGGTGGGAGCAGATAAACCAGGGTATCTGAGCTCTGAACCAATAGATATTGAAGGAAGCACCAGCACTACCCAGAACCTTACTTTAATCCAGGCAGATGTCTTTATTGAGGGAGTTTTATACGACGATGCAAATGGCAATGGAACCTATGATTCCGGAGAGGAACTAACAGTAGGTTTTGTCTGGGCAGAGGAAACAACGAGCGGCAAGAGAACCCATACACCAATAAATCCTGATGGAACATATCAATTACCAGTGACAAATGGAAGTTGGTATGTGTATGGGGTAAGCGATGGGTATCAAGAGACCCCATATAGAGTGAATGGAAACAAGCAAAGTGTGAGTGTTTCTGGTTCCACGGTTCCCAACATCAACATTGATTTAGACGAAATTTCTAATTGGCAGGAGAAGTCAAAAGCAAAACCTATCGTTCCTGCTTCCGGAGGGACTTTAGACGATACTGGCTCTTCTGGAACAGGAGTAAAATTAACAATTCCTCCCTCTGCTTTGGGTGACAGCACCGCTCAGGGCCAGTTAAGAGTAAGAGAAACAAACGGGGTGGTAGAGACTTCAGCGGCAACTCCTTTTGGTGGAAAAGGAAAGGAGATTAAGGCATATGATAATTCGGGACAGGTGATTACTAATCTAAATCAGCAGGTGGATTTGGAAATTGTTTATTATAAATCAGAGGTTGAGGCAACGGGGATTGTTGATTACAGCAAACTGAAGGCTCTGACGCTTGGATACTGGGATGAAACAAAAGGGGAATGGGTTGCCTTGTCCACTGTAAGAACTGCTTATACTAAAAAAACTGACAGTGAGACAGAATTTTTAAGAGAGCCAGATTTTGATGCTTTTGTAGATAATTTAATCAATAACCCTGATTATTACGCAGATTACAAAATTGTTTTGAGTGCAAACACGAACCACTTTACTATTTTTGGTGCTATTAATCCCACAGATTCCACTCCTCCCTCTGCTCCCACTGGCCTTACCGCTACCCCAGGAGATGGTACCGTTATTTTAGATTGGAATGATAATTCAGAGTCAGACCTGATGGAATATGAAATTTATCGCTCCACTTCTGCCGGGGTTCAGGTATTAGACAGCAATCAGGTGAATCAGTCTCAGGTCAGTATTAGTAATTTCACTGATAATACTGTCCAAAACTGGACCTCCTATTATTATGTTGTCACCGCAGTAGATGATTCTGGAAATGAATCTTCGCCTTCAGCAGAGGTTCAGGTATGCCCTCATCCGTCCCTAGAGCATGGAACAGTGGCTGTAGATTGTACTATTACTTGTGATGAGGGTTATACTCTCAGTGATCACACCTGCGCTGCCTCAGGCGGAACGGTTAATCTTGGAGGAGGCGGTGATGCTATTGCCCCTTCAATTAGCAATATAACTGTTTCAGTCAGTTCTACAACTGCCACCATTTCTTGGACCACTAACGAGGCCTCAATTTCCTGGGTAATTTACGGCACCTCAACCGATTACGGCTCAGAAGCAAAAACCACTGATTATCTTACCTCTCACTCAATAGCCCTGACTGGTCTTTCTCCAGAAACCACCTATCACTATCAGATTAAGTCAGAGGATTCATCGGGAAACATAGGAAGTTATACAGATAGAACCTTTACCACCTTGGCATTAGGGCAACAGCCCCAGCCAACTCCAACAACATCCCCGGCTGAGAAACCATCAGTTTCGCCATTGGCAAAGCCAATTTCGGAAATGACAATTGACCAGTTGAAAGCAGAGATTGCCAGAATTTCTGCTCTAATTGCCCAACTCCAGAGCCAGTTGTTGAAATTGAGGTCAGGCGTGCCTCAAGAAATTCAAGGAATTCCAACT
>QMSF01000005.1 GCA_003649565.1 Thermoprotei archaeon
ATGAGGCCATGAAAGGATACGTTGTAAGCAGTTTCATTGGTCTGTTACTTTGTGATGATAAAGGTGAAATTCTAGAGAAGGCCCTATTTCCAAAGGACTCGCATGTACAAGCTGACAAATTGTATTTATTGAGTAGGGGGGAGAGCATCGATGAAGTTAGAGAGTTATGTGAAAAAGCAAGGTCGCTAGGTATTGATGAGATCGTGCTTGAAAATCCTATGGTTGCTAAAGCATTTGCTAGTTCAGGATTCCAGAATGTAAAGGTAGAAGCTCCAAACGATATTGCTAAGATGGTAAGATCTCAACTATTAGAAACAGCTGTAAAGCTTGGATATGCAAAGAATGAAAAAGAAGTTCTTAAAATGCTTCATCAAGCAGCTTACAGTTTAAGTGCAAAGAAGATCGTCGAAGCAGTAGAGAAAAGGGACTTATTGGTAGCTCAAGCCGTCTCTTGTATAGATGAAGTCGAAAAAATGCTTAACATATTGGCTTCAAGGCTAAGAGAGTGGTATGGAATACATTTCCCTGAACTTGGGAATATGATTAAAGATCATGAAGATTTCATAAGGGCATTACAAATCATAGGGCATAGAGACAACATAAGGAAGCAAGAGGTCTTAGCAAAGTTAGGTCCTATTAAAGATAAGATTTCTAAACTTCTTGAAAGCGGTGGCATTTCATTAGGTGCTGACGTGCTTCCAAAGGATATAGATATAATTAGGGAGGTTGCGTCGATAGCTCTTAGCCTATATGATTTAAATGATAAATTGCGACAATACGTTAATGAGGTTATGGGTGAGGTTGCTCCAAATCTTAAAGAGCTTATAGGCCCGGTCTTAGGAGCTAGGCTTATATCCCTTGCTGGAGGTCTTGAAAGACTAGCCAAGTTACCCGCAAGTACAATTCAGCTTTTAGGCGCTGAAAAGGCACTCTTTAGAGCATTGAGAACAGGGAGTAAACCGCCTAAGCACGGTATAATATTCCAGCATCCTGAAATACATAGATCACCGAGATGGCAAAGAGGAAAGATCGCCAGAGCTTTAGCTGGCAAAATAGCTATAGCTGCTAGAGTTGACTACTTCACTGGAGAATACATAGCTGATGAGCTAAAGGAGGACCTAAAGAAGAGAATAAAGGAGATAAAGGAGATCTATAAGACGCCACCTAAGAAAGTTGTAGAGAAAAGGCCTCCAAAGAAAGCAAAGAAGAAAGCAAAGAAGAGGTGAGGAAAACATGAAAGTTAGACCTCATGAAAGTATAGAGGGTCTTTATGTTGTAGAGTTAGATGATGGATCTCTAAGGTTAGCCACACGTAATCTAGCTCCAGGCATTAAAGTTTATGGAGAGATGTTAATTCAACACGAAGGAGTTGAACTCAGGATATGGGATGCCTACAGATCTAAGCTTGCAGCAGCATTTATGAAGGGATTAAAGACCTCTCCTTTGAAGGAAGGACTTAGAGTACTATATTTAGGCGCAGCATCAGGAACCACGTGCTCCCACGTTTCAGATATAGTTGGGCATAAAGGTCGAGTATATGGAGTTGAGTTTTCGCCTAGAGTTATGAGAGAGTTCTTAGAGAGAGTTGCCAGGCATAGAGAAAATGTTATACCAATACTGGCTGATGCAAGATTTCCAGCAGAATATTCGCATGTCATGGAAGAAGTCGACGTAATATATCAAGACGTTGCACAACCATATCAAAGTAAAATATTGATAGATAACGCCGATTTCTACTTGAAAAAGGGTGGATGGGCCTTTTTAGCAATAAAAGCTAGAAGCATTGATGTTACAAAGGAGCCATCAGAAGTCTATAAGAGAGAAATTGAGACATTGAAGGAAGGAGGCTTTGAAATAGTCCATGTTGTGCATTTAGAACCTTATGACGTCGACCATGCAATGATATTAGCACGTAGGGTGTAAGCTCATTGTTAAATCATTCTTATTTAAAAGATGGCTTTTTCCAAAGGGTAAGCCGTGTACTGATACGAGAAATAGAGAGAATAAATGATCATCTACCTAGAGAGAGTAAGACACTAAAAGAGCTCTTAGAGATGGATGAACCTAAAGTTATAACAAAATCTGGTGATGAATTAATAATGAATAAAGAGGAACTAGAACTCCTAGCTAAGCTAGTGCCAGCCCAGTACCATGATAAGTTAAGGTTGCCCATAATCATTTTACGCATGATAGAGATGGGTGAAGGCGTGTACATGATATGTGGTGGCGACTTAGAAGCACAAGTCATTACAAGAGTTTTGGGCTTTGAAGGAGCCGTCTATCGCGATAAGGGTAAAGCATTTTTATACAAGCCCTATGTAGCTATTTTGAGAAGTAAGCTTAGGACTACAACGGTTATAGGTTTTGTTTCTAGCACAGGGGTGAGGGGTTAACCCTGTGTCAATAGAAGATCTCATAATGAAGACCGTAGAGACGCTATACGATAAGGGATTTGAGGTTTCAAGACCTTATGTTAATGAGAAAAGCTCAATAAATATAGTTGCTAGAAGTGGGAATAAACTGCTTCTAGTTAAAGCTCTTAGTAATGTCGATGAACTTAAAACTTGTTGCACAGTAGAGATTAAGAAGGCAAGTTATGCTCTTAGAGCATCTCCGATAATAGTCGGTGAAAGGGAAACGAATGAAGAAATAGATAAAGAAGCAGTTTATGAGAAGCATGGCATCTATATAGTTCATCCTGATGCGTTGAGAGAATACTTAGAGGGTAGAAGGCAATATGTCTATTATAAAGGCGGAAGATTTTATGTAAGGATTGATGGTGAGAAACTTAGGAAAATACGCGAGAGAATAGGATTATCGCTTGGCGGACTAGCAAGTCTATTAGGTGTTTCCAGAAAGGCTGTTTATGAATATGAGAGAAATGAAATGGACGCTACAGTCGATGTAGCTGCAAAACTTTACGAAATATTAAGAGAGTTCGTCGGGGAAGAAGAGGCATTAGAGGCTTTTAAGCCTGTTGATATTTTAAGTACGGTAATGGAACCTGAGGTAAAAGATTATGACGAGGCATTAAGGGGAGGAACTAAGAGGTACAAGTTGCAGGAGGAAGTAGCCTTAAAGCTTTTGGAGCTAGGCTTTTCAGTCTTTAAATTTAAGGATGCCCCATTCAACTTGATAGCTAAGAAGAACGATGATAAAAAGAAGACAATACTCATCTTAACGGTAGAGACGCTAAGTGGAAAGTCTAAGGAAGAAGCTGAAATTCTAAGAGAGGTAGCTGAGGTAGCTAAGGTTGGAGGTCTCGTTGTAACACGTAAAGCCCTCCATGAGGAGGAAGGCGTCATCAGCTCGAAGAAATTAGAAAATATAGTAAGTCCTGACGAGTTAATTGAAGTAACATCATTAAGCTAATAGTCTAGTTAACTCTGTAATTTTTCCATTGAATCTAAAGCCTTTAGGATTAAAGTGCGTAGGAGAGGCGTTGAATCCTTCTGATTGCAATTTTTGTATTAAGTCCTGCATTTTTGGTTGTCTTATTTTATAGATGCGTGATAATGAATCAATGGTATAATAAGTGGGTGGACCATCAGCTTCACTAACTATTAAACTCAAAGTCCTTCTAAGAGGCTTTTTGTGGGGCAAAGTCATGGAGTTGAGCGTTGCGAGGACTTCTCTACAAAACTCTTTGTCAAATATGGGGCCTATCCAGAGAGGACCTGCCAATCTCATTGGCGTGCCGCAGTTTTCACATAGTAAACCACAAGAGCTTACCTCATCTATCTTCACAGTTTCTCTATGTAAGCACTTGTAGCAATGATATATGAAGCCTATGTTTTCTGTTCTTTTGTAGGATACTAATTGTGCATAGACCCTTATGTAATGCCTAGTGCTATGAGCTATTAAGGGTTTTATTGAAAGGTCATATTTGCCTGCCTCTCTGCATAGGAGGCCTAGCACTAATCTTATGGCTATTTCATGGCAGTACTCTGTTTTTAATGATAAACCACCATATTTTTTTAGAGCAACTTCGGGGTAGACGCCGCAAAGAGGGGGCATGTCGGTTGCAGTAACTGCTATAATACCGCCTATGAGCGTAGATCTCAATGCGGAATCTATGTAGGGTGCTGGTGAGCCGAAGGGATCTATATCTACAACATCGAAGCGCTTGTCTTTGGTAGCATGCATTGATAGAATCATGTTAGCGTCAGAACATTTTATTATAACTTTGTCTTCTAAGCGGTTTAAGAACGCATTTATCTCAGCAAGTTCTACAGCTATGGGATTGACATCAGATAGAAGCACTTCATGTACTTCCTCTATTTCCTTAGCATATCTTAGACCTCTAATTCCGCTCGCTGTTAAAGGTTCAGCAATTCTTAGCTTTTTATTACTTAACTTAGCATATGCTTTTAATACGCATATTGAGAAATCTCTTGAAAAAGCCATATGAATATTGTAAAACACTATTTTTCTGGCTCTATCCTCACCTAGGACATTGTTATCAGGCAATAATATCTTTACTTTGCCTTCAGAAGAAACTTTAAGTGGCACCTTTATCTGCATGGTCATTTAAACTACTTCTCATTATTCTTGATTTATATTATTAATCGAATTCCTACGAAAACCCTTGCATATTAAATAAGTTTCTCTGCTTTTAGGCTTTGATGCTTTTGGTTTGAAGAGGCGTATTTTATCAAACATGTCGCGCAATTTAGTTATTAACTCATTAAGTTCGTTGCTTTGAAATACCTTAATAACAGCAATGCCTCCCTGTTTAAGTGTTTTAGAGGCAAGTAGGAGAATACAGTTTACTAAATGGAAATGTCTTGCTATATCTGTTAGCCATACACCAGTTAGTTTAGGTGAAGTATCAGATAGTATTACATCAGCTTTGCGTGGCAATATCTTGATTATTTCCTCATGAGTATTTTCATCGCATACATCACCTACTATTGTAATTACGTTTGGGGGCTCTAACTTCTTAATAGGTTTTAGGTCAACACCTATAACAAGTCCTTCTTTTCCAACAACCTCTGATGCTACTTGTAGCCAACCTCCAGGATAGGCTCCTAAATCTAGGACGATATCACCTTTCTTAAGGATGTTAAATTTTTTGATAATTTCCATGAGTTTGAAGGAGGCACGAGATCTTAAGCCAAGCTGCTTTGCCTTTTTATGATAAAAGTCTTTTGCCCTTTCAATGCGCCATCGCTTTGACATCGTGGATCATTACTCGTCTTTTAAGAGCCACTCTGTTAGATCTTCGCAATTCTCTGGACTTATGTGTTGCCCGCTGCCACAACGAATTAGATTCATACATGAAAAGCAGGGGCAGCCTTCAACAGTCTCTAAGCTTACTTTTAAGTCATTGGATATTGCTATGAGCCTGAAAGTTTTCCAGCGCTCTTGGGTTACTGGTTCTCTAACAATAAGTCCCTTCTTCTCTAAGGCCAAGGCTATGCGTGAGCCTTCACGGCTGCTAACATTGAGTGATTTCCATAGATCTCGTTGTAGGATCCCCTGAGGGCCTGCTTTTCTTATGATCTCCAAAGCTTTTGCGTATAGGTCTTCAGATGTCTTTTGTTTTCGTTTCATAAAGAAAGTTATATGGTAACTATAAATTCAAGTTTTCGCATGAGCTCTTGATATCGATTGCGTATTGTTACCTCAGTTACGTTAGCTGATGACGCTATATCCCTTTGCGTACATTTAACATGTTGAAGAACGCTTGCAATATATATCGATGCTGCTGCAATACCCATGGGTCCTCTGCCAGATGTTAGACCCATATCTCTTGCTTTTTCAAGTATTGTTATAGCGAGTTTTTGCACTTCATGTGACAAATTTAACTTGTTGACGAGGCGAGGTATGAAGTTTATTGATGCCATTGGCGTGATCTTGGTTACAAGAGTCCTTAGTAAAAGCCTATAACTTCGTCCTATTTCACGCTTCTTTATGTTTGATGCTTGTGCTATTTCATCTAATGTTCTCGGTATCCTATTTTGCCTACATGCTGCATATATTGCTGCCGCCACCATACTCTCAATAGATCTACCCCTTATTAGCTTGGCTTCAACCATTCTTCTATAGAAAATAGCTGCACTTTCCCTAACATTTCTAGGGAGGCCTAATTGAGAAGCTATCCTGTCTAGCTCTGACAATGCAAAGGTTAAATTCCTTTCAAATGCATTTGAGACGCGCGACCGTTGTTGCCATTTCTTTAACTTGTAAATTTGTATTCTTCTCGCTGGGCTCATGGATCTCGAAGATTTGCCACCGCCATGCCAGTCTATTACTGTTGACAAGCCCTTATCATGAATCGTGAGGGTTAATGGTGCCCCTGCCCTAGCTCTCTTATCTTGTTGTTCAGAATCAAAGGCTCTCCATTCCGGGCCTAAGTCTATAAGGCGTTCGCTTATTACTAATCCACACCTAGCACATGCCATTTCAGCTCGGTCATAGTCCCTGAAGAACTCAGTACTTCCACATTCAGGGCATTTAAATTCGGGTTCATCGGTCAGTTGATTCTTCATCTCCTCTTCCTCCTAATGTCTTTGAGGGGGGATTTAACATAAACTTTTTTCAAACGGCGCAAGTCATGGGGGGTTAAATCACTAGAAGGTTTGATGACTATGTAAGGTGATGATACAGGGCCTATTATGTCATAAATTATGCCTATTGTTCTGCTTTTATTATCATAAACAGGATCGCCAATTTTAGGCACTTTTCTAGTGCCTCTGACTATGAGCATGTTGCTCTTTGATAGGTGTAAAGTGGAACCAAGAAGCGTTAGGGATTCCCCCATGACTGAGAACCCCTTTGAAGGGATCTGATATAAAAGTTTCCTAAGATGTTTATGTGAGACCTCAAGTTTTGTTAACGGAATTTTCGTGAGCTATAAAGGAGCCTTTAGGCTTTATGTGCGCTTTCTTCTCTTCTCTAAAATCTTTTGAGCTAGCATGAGAAGCAATTTTCTCTTTGATGCCACTTTCCTTATTGAAATTCTAGATGTTTCTTCCCACCACCAAGAGGGGTGAGGTTTATCTTCGATTATAGGGTCTAAATTTAGTTCTTGAGCTGCTTGAAATATTTCATCAATTTTGGGTGAAGGAAAAGCAAGCTTCTTAGGCACTTTTCTACCTTTGGCTTCGCTCTTCGTGGAATCAAAATAGCATGGGTATATTATTACGCGGTCTCTATCTCCTAGTATGACTCTTCACTCTCCATGTTTGCTTATTAATACTGCGTTTACAATACCGTCTTGACCTGGTCTTGATGTAACCCTAGCAAGTCCCTTTTCTGTCTCAATGATTGCTCCTTTCGTTATTACGCCTCTTCGAGAGTAGTCAACACTTGCTGGATTCTCCTTAACGCTTAATATTTTAAGCTTGTAGGATCTGTTGGTTTCCGGGTCTAGCACATTAGCATAAACAGCATATTTAAGACCTACTTTATGATTACCCCCTCTTACCCTCCTTATAATTCTACTTTCATGATCAGCTAATACTGTTTCAAGGGGGTCTCTACCCATTTCATACTTTCTCTTCTTTCGATGAGGCCTTATTTTGCCTCCTGTGGGTTTCTTTAGGTCTCTGCCATGATATTGCGGCATCGCATTTATCACTCCATGTTATTGAGAAGCATATAGCGAAGAAAATTCAAAAAAGAGGGGTTATAAGCTTTATGCAGATGAGGGGTGTTTTATGAGCGGTGAAGTCTTATTGGCACATGGTGCTGGCGGAACTGTGATGGTTGAGCTCATAAGGAATTTAATATTAGGTAACATAAAGCGACGAAGCATCCTTAATGGACTAGGTTTAGACTCCATGGATGATGGTGCAACAATACCTTTAGGCGATTATGAGGTCGTATTAACGATAGATGGACATACCGTAGATCCGATATTTTTCCCAGGTGGGGATATCGGGAAATTAGCGGCGGCTGGAACGATAAACGATTTAGCTGTTATGGGTGCAAAGCCCTTGGCCATATTGGATTCTATAATTGTTGAAGAGGGGTTTCCACTTCAGGATTTAGAGAAGATAGTGAAATCAATGGATCATGTAGTTGAAGAAGTTGGCGCGGCTATAATTCATGGTGACTTTAAAGTTATGCCCAAAGGAAAGAT
The DNA here is from genome assembly GCA_003649565.1 of Thermoprotei archaeon. Next base: position 8,090 of record QMSF01000005.1, read on the forward strand.
CGATAAGATCGTCATAAGCACTGCTGGCATAGGCTTAGCGGAAAAAGGCAAGATTTTGAAAGACTCTAACTTGAGAGTTGGAGACAAGGTAATAGTATCAGGCTTCATTGGAGATCATGGAATAGCATTAGCATCAGTAAAGGAGGGTATAGAGTTCGAATCCACTTTAACATCAGATGTAGCTCCTATATGGGATGTTATCGAAGCTGCCACGAAGATTGGAGGAGTTCATGCAGCTAAAGACCCAACAAGAGGGGGACTTTCTATGGCTTTGAATGAAATGGCGGCTAAGTCAAGTCTCTCGATATGGATTAGGGAAAGAGACATACCTATAAGGGAAGAAGTAAAAGCCGCATCTGAAATGCTAGGATTAAACCCCCTTGAGGTTACGTGTGAAGGTGTTGCAGTACTTGTAGTTGATGGTTCTGTTGCCGAGGAGGTTTTGGAAGCTATAAGGAAGACAAAACATGGTGTTAATGCCTCCATTATAGGCGAGGTCAGAGAGGAGCCTGCACGAAAAGTTGTACTTGAAACGGTTGTTGGCGGTAAAAAATTACTAGAACCTCCTCTGGGAGAACCTACGCCAAGGGTGTGCTAACACGTGAAAATTGGTCCCGCTCCAAGTCATGTTATTAAATCGAGGATCAAGAAGCTTCAGCGTGTTATGATTGAAGCTAATGCCAAAAGTCTTCTCATCACACAACCTGAAAACGTTCAATATGTAACGGGGTTTAATGTTGTTGGAAATCCTCCCAAAAATGTTTGGGCTCTCGTGCTCGAGGATAGGGAAGAAGCCTATCTTTTGGTACCTCCTCTTGAGTATTATGAGGCTCTAGATGAAGTTAAGAGTGCGGAGATAATTCAATTAAACCGTAAGCGAAGAAGTATAGAGGCAATAATAGATTTTCTCATAAGCATTAAGGTGCCAATACCTCTTTATGTAGATGACTTATATCCTCAAGATCTTATTGATGCAATTAGACGTAAGCTTGAGCTGCATGAAGTAAAAGCCTTAGGACAAGAGATTGAAAATCTTAGAGCTAAAAAAGATGACTATGAAATTTCATGTATAAGAGAGGCTATTGAAAAGACTAAGAGAGGTTTAGAGAAAGCACATGAGGTATTATGTGAAGGTGTTAGAGAAACAAGCATTGCTGCTGAAATTGAAAGAGCATTGAGAGAGGAAGATGTTGAAGCCATGGCTTTTGATATTGTGGTGGCCTCTGGGCCAAGATCTTCATATCCCCATGCCAAGCCCACGTCAAAGCGCATTAAGAGAGGAGAGAACGTTGTGATAGACTTGGGTGTGAGAGTGCAAGGATATTGCTCAGATTTAACAAGGACATTCATAGTTGGACGTAACCCTGAAGTGGAAGAAAAGCTAAGTCACGTCATTGCTGCACAGGAGGAAGCTATTATACATATGAAAAGCGGCATTAAAGCCTCAGTAATAGATGAAAAAGCAAGAGGGTATTTAAAGGGAAAAGCATTGGATGAACATTTCTTGCATGGTTTAGGTCATGGTTTAGGCCTCTCAGTGCATGAAAAGCCCACACTTTCAGACTTAAGTGAAGATATATTAGAGAAAGGTAATGTCATAACCGTGGAGCCTGGAATATATTTTAGAGGCAGGTTTGGTGTAAGGCATGAAGATGTGGTTCTCATTAATGATGGAGGATGCATTAAATTATCATGAGGGTGATGAAGAGTGAAGTTCTGTTTAAAAGGGTACATAATCTTGAGTAAACCACTCGATGCAAATGGAACTAAGAGATTGTCAGAACTTATCGTTGAAGCGAACAAGAGCCTCTTAATTAAAGGTGCACCTAAGGGTAAGGAACAAGAGGCAGCTCGAGTAGTGAGCTGGTCGATCGATGCTGATAAGGTGTACTTAGAAATCGAGTCTGGAAGATATGTTCGCGCGCACGATGCGCTATTCAGGTTAAAGAACAGTTTAGGCTTGAGTTTAGGAAGAGAATTCAGAATTGGCGTAAGGGGATTTGGTGCGACATCTTATGAAATTGAGGTGCCTAAATTTAAAGGCGATATCGAAGAGCTTAAGAAGTTAATAGGCAATCTTGGCGTCGTTGAGATAGCTGATGAAAAATTGATTATTAAACTTGGAGAGTTAAGTGAAAAAGACCTTGAAGCTAGGCTTGTAGATAGACTTGTAAAAAAGATTTTGGAAGGAGCAGCTGGAATCTCTGAGGAGCAGGCAAAACTTGTCCCCTTTGGTTATGTTTTAGAGCAGGCAAAACCCAAGCCCGTTAAGGTTAAACTAGAAGTTGCGAGTGAAGCTGAGAAACTAGGATGGATAAAGAGATTCCCGGCTAAAGGGCAGTGGATCTTTACGGCACCAATGGTTGGTCTTTTAAAAGTCATGCGTGATTTAATAATTGAATACGTTTGTAAACCATTAGGCTTTGAAGAATGGATGTTTCCAAGGCTTATACCAATGTCTGTATTAGCAAAGCTTTCAAGCTATGTTGAACATCTTCCAGAAGGAATGTTCTATGTATGTATCCCGCCGAGGGATCCATCAGCTTTTGATGAGTACAAGAGGGAGTATGCTTTAAAGCGCATATTACGCAAGGATCTGCTAAAAGAAATACTTGGTGAGCCTGAATACATACTTGATGCTGTTCAATGCCCACCATTCTATCAGTTCTTCAGTGAGGAGACTGTAAGGCTTGAAGACCTGCCAATAAAGGTTTATGAATGTATGGGTGGGTGGACTTGGAGAAATGAGGCTGGCGGCGTTGAAGGACTAGCTAGAACAAATGAATTTTGGCGTATGGAGATGGTTTACTTAGGCTCACCGAATGACGTCGTTAAGATAAGGGATGAGGTCGTTTCAAGAACTATTGAGCTTGTAGACAAGATCTTGGATCTCGAATGGAGGGTAGTGGTAGGAGCTCCATTTTATCTTTCAAGTGAAGAAGCAAGCAAAAGACGTGTAGACATATCATCGAGAGACAAGATACCGACTCTCGATGTGGAATGTTATCTACCATATAGAGGAGAAAGAGGAAAAGCCGAATGGCTAGAGATAACAGCTGCCAGCGTACATTATACTCATTACGTCTCAGCTTTTAAGATAAAAGAAGTAAAAGGACGGGAAATATGGACAGGGTGTACGGGTCACGGGTTGACAAGATGGGCTACAGCTTTTCTAGCTCAACATGGTTTCAATCCGTCTGACTGGCCAAGCAAAGTGAAAGATCTATATGAAAAATATGGTCCCTATAAAGTCGTGAAAACGCTTGAATGGCCTCCAAAATAAATAATTAGGAAAAGCTAAATGGTGAAAGGAGAGTAAATATGGGCTTCATTAAGAATTCTCCTTTTCCATATACATATCACAGCTATCAGCAGGCGTTGTCCATATCGAGCGGGCTCTACAATACCCTTTATTTAAATCGTAGTTCTTGCAGTTATAGCAAGAACCCTTCAAAAAGCCGAGCGTAGCCGACATGATACTCACCACTGAGATTTTTTAGGCATTAGCTTAAAAGATTATATTCAGACAATGATTTGTTGGGGCGTCAGTCCGCCCATCACCCATCATCGCATGGAGCTCTTAGACCGTCATTTCTTCATCCGCCACAGCATAAGTGGTCAGAGCTGAATATTAGGATTCCTGTCTTTAACCGTAACTTCAAGCGGCATTCAGCTTAAAGCCTTAAATCTTAATGCTTACCAAAGATAAGCAGTGAAAAATATAGCTTAAGGTGTCATGGATTGAGCTGTGAACCAATCGTAGGAGCCATATCAGATATACATTCACCGAAGTTCTTAGAGGACTTTAAGAAGGTGTTGAATAACAGCCCAGATGTCGACTTAATGTTACTTGCAGGAGACATGATATACAAGGGGCGAGTAGAAGAGTATCATAATGTTATAGACATCATTAAGAAGAGATATGGAGAATGCAGGATAGTGGCATGTTTTGGTAATGAGGAATATGACGATAAAATCCACTACATAATGGAAAGATTTAGTGAGGTAGTATGGCTTAATGACAGCTACATAACTATTGAGCTACGGGGATTAAAGGTTAGTATCATAGGGACAAAAGGGTGTTTAGATAGGCCGACAACATGGCAAAGGAAGAACATACCAAATATAAATCAGGTCTATGAGGAGAGACTTAGAAAAATAGATGAGCTATTAGTTGATGCCGCATCTAAGAAACCTGATATTATCATATTACTCTCCCATTATTCAACGACATTTAAGACGCTCATTGGAGAGCCTCGATGGGCTTGGCCGGAGTTAGGCTCTAGTAAACTTGAAGATATTATTAAGAGGCGCAAGCCCAATGTCGTAATTCATGGTCATGCACATAATAGCAAAATTTACACCGCTACAATTGATGGCACACAAGTGTACAATGTATCGTTTCCAGCCACAAGGAAGCTTACAATCATTAGACTACAAAAAGGTGGAGAAAGGCTTAAAAAACAACAAAAACAAATGATGTTAACATCATTTATGAGAGGTAAGCCTTAAATCACGCCCCTATTTGTTCAGCAAATGCAAGGGGCCGTAGGCTAGCTTGGTAGACTGCGAGGCTTGGGCCCTCGTGACCCAGGTTCAAATCCTGGCGGCCCCACCACTCTTCTGTGCGGGGCTCCACGTGAATCAAGTCGAAAACAGGGATTTTTCGTGGTTTAGTTCTGGTTCCAAACCAGTACTTTCTGAAACGTGTTCACGATGCTTAATC
>QMSF01000006.1 GCA_003649565.1 Thermoprotei archaeon
CAATAGCCCTTACTCATCTTTGAATCAAATGTGTCAATTTTAAAGGTGGTATTACACTTATTGAGGGTTTTCGTCATGGTAATACTTAATAGCTTCGTGGCTAATGAAACTCATGGGCTATGGAGATCAAAGAGCTTCTAAGGCAAGCCAAGGATATGATATCTGTAGGAAAGGGGCATTGGGTTAGACATTGGTATACTGTGTCCTCCATCAGGGGAGATTTCGATCAATACTTAGGCGTTACATATGCACCATTTGAATTTGATGATATATGGGGGCTAGGTGAAGTAGCCTTCGGCATAAAAGACAAAATCGGATTTACAAGTGAATGCAAGGTTCAAGCAAAAAGGAATACAAATGTTGTAATAGAATATGGATGTGATGATGGGGCAAGGCTCTTTGTCTATGATGAACGTGGAAACCTCGTATACTTAAAGATTGATAGCTGGAAGATACAGCCATACACAAAGTACAGAGCATCCTTCAAATTAAAGAAGGGCATCTACAAGTTCGTATTCGACTTTTATGAGTGGACTGCTTACGCAAGGGTATCATTTAAAGTACTATGGGGGGATGTCAAACCGATTAAGATATAAGCTCTCAAGCATAATTCTGATGGATAACTATGTCTGAACCTAGAATAACGGTATCTAAAGCCAACGATTTTAAGCAGGTCTATGTCTCAGGTGCATCAATCGGTCATACCCCTTACGATTTTCACATACAGTTTTTCAGAGATAGCTTTGAGCCTGATGAGGAGGTTTTAGCTGGTAGAAGGCCTCCCAAGGTAAATAGGGAATTTGTATTTGAAGTCGTCATGTCGCCAAATCAAGCTAAGGCCCTTGCCATATTATTAATGAGACACGTAGAAGAATACGAAAAGAAATTCGGCAAAATACCAACCCCTCAAGCACCTTCCACTCAGCCTCCAAGCGGCTATATGTAGCCACTATACTCTCCTTTTTTCTAAGACGGTAGAAAGCCCTGAAACCCAAGGCTCAAAGCGTTTCAAGACTTCAGGAATCTTCTCTAGGAGATCTGTCGCTAAGATGTGATAACCCTTTTCTTCAGCTGCAAGAGAGCCAGCAGCTCCACATATGAATGAAGCAGCTGCTGCAGCTCTAAGACAAGGAATTTTCTTGCTCAATATTGAAGCCGTAAGACCTGTTAAAACATCGCCAGTGCCTCCAACGGTCATAGCAGGATTACCAGTCATGTTGACTTTGACTCTTATACCATCCGATATGACGTCCTCTGGATGTGCCTTAACAAGTAGCGTAACTTCATGTTTCCTAGCTACATTAATGACTATGCGGGCTTTATCAATCCATGAACCCTTCAAATCCACGTCAAAAAGCCTTCTAAATTCACCCGCATGAGGCGTTAAAACTGCATTAGCCCCTTTAACCACATCCAAGTGTCCCACAAGAGCTTTCAGACCATCAGCGTCTATGACCATGGGTTTACCAATACTTCTAAGCTTCTCAATTATGAGTCTTACAGCTTCGAAGACTTCATCATCAACTCCTATGCCAGGGCCTATAACGATGCAATCGAGGTTTTCAGCTATCCTAATGATTTCATCAACATGTTTGAGCGTAATCTTAAAGCCTTCAACCTCACGAACTATCAAGTTTGGCGAGAATCCTCTTATAGCGTTTGAAACAGAGCTTGGAGCAACAACGACTGCTAAATCGCATCCTCCTCTTAAAGCAGCTAAAGCTGCAAGCGCTGGAGCTCCAGAATACTGCCATCCTCCACCAACTATGAGAACCCTGCCCCAATCGCCTTTCTTAGATTCAGGATGTCGACGCCTTATCGTAAACCTAACATCTCCTGGTCCAACAATTACTTCAGCTTCAGGAGGAGCTCCAATATTTGCAACTATCACTTCACCAGTATATTGCTCATTACCTCTTAATCCCTTCTTGGGCTTATGCATTGTTACAGTTACATTAGCTTTAACTGCTTCTCCATGAATTTCGCCAGTTGATGGATTAACACCAGTTGGCACATCAATTGCAACTTTAAATGCCCTACATGAATTTATGAGCTTAACTATGGAGAGCAAGGGTTCTCTTAAGGGGCCTCTAAGGCCAGTTCCTATCAAAGCATCAACTATAACATCGGCATTGTCAAGCTCGGCTTTAAGCTTAGCTAAGTCAATGTAGCTTCCCAGCTCAATGAGCTTTATAGATGAATCCATTCTCTTAATGATCTCCCAATTATACTTAGCCTCTTGGCCCTCAATGTCTCCGCCTCTACCTATCAAGATTACTGTAGGGCTACCTCCTCTACATGCTATGTGTCTAGCGGCTGTAAATCCATCTCCTCCCTTGTTGCCTCTACCAGCAACTATGACTATTTTCTTGTTTTTAACGCCAACTTTCTGCTCGATTATCTCTGCAACGCTTCTCCCCGCGTTTTCCATCAGTAAAAGCCTTGGAACTCCAAGGTACTCAGAGTTTTCATCTATAATGGCCATTTCCTCAGCTGTAACCTCATCTAGTTCTCCCCTGATGTCCTCCACCATCATCATAATGCTACCTCATCGTGGCTATTAGCTCTGCCAATGCCTTATACACGCCATAAGCCTTAATGACAGGAGTGGTCACTAGGACATTTTCCTCGTTTAGCCATAATCCCCTCTTATATTCATGCATATGAGCATAACATACCTGCTCCATCAATATCGTCTTGTCCTTAACAAACTTATTGGCCACAGTCCTCATATCAAGAAAGTCATTACATGTGCATAGGAGTATCCCATTATGCCACAAAGGAGTTCTCTTCGTTATATAACCACAGAACGCTATGTCCTTTACCTCCCTACGCTCAACATTTACTACCTCAACCTCGTATTCAAGCCACCTGAATTTGAGCCCCCCGCTGCTCACCACTAAAACCCCCTTGCTGGCGTAGTTTGATTAGAAATAGTTGAACCTCTAAATAAACTTGGGTCTTAGTGATAACATCTTTGGTAACCAAAGCTTAGCTTTAGGTTTGCCCTTGCACTCCTCATTTATGAGATTAATGAACTCACTTAGAGTCATAGTTACAGTTTCTCTTTTTGCTCTAATTCTCACAGAGAGAACATTCTCCTCGACTTCTCTCTTGCCTATTACGACTACATACGGAATCCACTCAACTTCAGCTTCCCTTATCTTCTTAGACACAGTCTCATCTCTATCATCAATATCCACTCTAATACCAGCTTTCTCTATGTCTTCTGCCACTTCAACCGCTTTATTCATGTACTCTGATGAAACTGGTATCACCCTAACCTGTATTGGTGAAAGCCAAGTGGGTAGCATCGGTGGTTTGCCTGCAGCTCTATCCTTTTCGGCTTGCTCCAGTATCGCGTACATCCATCTCTCTATAGATCCCATCGAGCTATGTACAATAATGCAACCCTTTTTCACGTTGTCCTTGTCAACGAACTTTATGCCATATCGCTCAGAGTCCTCAACATCTAATTGAACAGTACATAGCTGCGCATTACCACCTAGAGAGTCTATGAACTGATGCTCCTCCTTCACAACCCAATAATGCTTCATCGCTGGCAGAACTTCTATAAGCATGGGTTCTCCTATTTCCTTAGCTAATGAAGTAAACCAGCTCAGATTTTCCTTAAAGAACGACTCAACAGCTCTAAACGCTATTACATAGTCGATCATCATCGACTTGACAAGCCTCATGTACTTCTTCAGGAGATTAGCGAATTCCTCTTTACCTTGCTCTAAATCGGTGCAGAAACAGTGGATATCGGGCATTGTAAAGCCCCTAAGTCTTCTTAAGCCAACGCATTCACCGCGCTTTTCAAGTCTAAAGGAATGTGAAAGCTCATAGACCCTTAAAGGAAGCTGTCTATAACTCATCGTGACCTTCTTCATCATGCTGAAAAGCCCAAAGTCACCTGCAAATCTCAGTGTAAACTCCTCATTATCGACTTTAAATCTATAATCCCTCTCAAGAAATCTCGATGCCTGCTCAGCTATTTCTGGGACGCTCAACCTATATATCATCGGCGTCTCCACGGCTACTGCTCCAACATCATTAATCGCAATATCCATTGCAAGCTCCTCAAGCAAATGCTTAATCAAAGCGCCTTTTGGCAGAAACTTAAAGTGCCCAACATCGGATGCAGGCTCGTAATCCACAAGCTCAAGTCTCTGCATTAACTTGATGTGCGGTGGAGCTCCTTTCTCAGTCTTAAAGCCCCTCTCATTCATGATAAGCCTCTTAATCAATGGGTATTTATCAATGGCCTTATCATTCTGCGGATTCTCACGATCCAACTCTATGACCTCGCCTGTCGGCTCAATTAACACATAATATCCTTCCTCAACTTCAACCTCTGGCTTAGCGGGCCTCGCCTCTTCAACCTCTGGTTTAACGGTTTTAGAGAGCTCTGAAAGAGGATGACCTTTACAGGCCAAGTTAAAAGACTTATACCACCCAAAGGGCGCCCTAATAACTTTAATGCCCTCATTTTGAATCCTTTCTTCAAGTTTCTTGAGAACCTCTAGGGCATCTCTCGGCCTCGCTAAGCTTGATGATAAATGAGCATAGGGGTATAAAACGATTATATCGGCCTTCACCTTATTAAAGACATCAATTATCTCTCGAGCCGCTTTATTAACTATTGACTCGACAAATTTAGCGTCTTCCCCCTCAACAGCAGTAAAGGCAACAAGGGCATTCTTATAAGAGCCAATCTTACGATCTTCACCTACTTCTTCTGCATCTTTCAACGCTCTCTCCTTAACTTCATAGCTTATTGAATCTGCATGAATCAACAGCAGCCTCATATACGAGCCCTCGGCGAGTCATAGGTGCTTTACTCGTAAGACTAACAAAGAAGGAGATATAAGGTCTTCTCGTCCTCTTGGCCTTGATTTTTTTATATCCTGCCTAGCTCCTCTGTGAATTTCTTGACTGCCTCCTCATAGCCAGCCATGTCGCCGATGTCGTAAACCTCTCCTGCAAACTCATAGCCGTAGATTTTCTCGCCCTTTTCAATCATTTCCTTAAATACTCTATCCATACTATCAACGCCATCGCGTATGTAATCGAAGACTCTCGTCTCAAAGACGTAAATTCCAGCGTTAACTTTGAATTCAGTTTGGGGCTTCTCATGCCAGCCATGAATTCTTCCATAATCGTCAATTGCTATGACGCCAAATCTGACAGTATGCTTGACTCTCCTTAGAGCCATGGTGGCAGTTGCATTAACGGATCTATGGTAATTTAGCAAGTCATTATAGTCTATTTTGGCGTAGACATCGCCGTATATTGCTATGAAAGTTCCATCTACAAGGTTCTTTACAGGTTTTAACTGGCCAGCTGTACCCAAGGGTCTACTCGTCCTAACGTAACTAATGTTAACACCAAGCCACGATCCATCTCCGAAGTACGCCTCTATAATCCTTGCGAGATAGCTACATGATATTATTATGTCTTTAATCCCCTGATCTCTTAGATCAACCACTATCCTCTCTAGAATGGGTTTATCGCCTAATGGCAGCATTGGCTTTGGGAGAACGTAGGTTAATGGTCTTAGCCTTGTACCTAAACCACCAGCTAGAATTACTGCTTTGATATCGCCCAACTCTAACCCCTAACTTTAAAGCATGTCCTCAGTTATCTTTTTACCCTTAAACTTTCCTAGCACATTGCTGTACTTCTCTTCAAACTTCTTGACCTCTTGCTCTATACTTCTCACATGCCTTTTCTCCATTCTGTATTCGAGCCCGCAGATCCCATTAGGTAATAAGGCGTTTCTAATGCATGTGGCGTATTGACACTTCGGTCCAAGGCACTCTTCACCGGTTTCTCTACATATCAGCACTCCCTGAGATGCTGAACCCCTACGTGGATTTCCCATGGGTCTTATTATTGCCTTTTTAGCGCATCTAAAAAACTCGCATTTAGCATCGCACTGTTTAGGCAAGGTCGCCAACGCCCCTTCATAGAGTGTGGCGATCTCTAACGTAAAGAGTAATAGGGAAGCTATAACCTTTTTCGTGGGGTGAACCCTCTTGACCTTCGCCCTCCTAATCATAGACATGTTAAACGACTTTGTGAGAGGTTCCCTCAAAGTTCCTAAGGCTGAAGACATAATAGCCAACATAAAAAAGCTGATTGATATCTTTCATGCTCATAACATGCCGGTGATATACATAAATGACAGTCATATAAAAGGTGTAGACCAAGAATTAAAGTTATGGGGTGATCATGCAATAGAGGGCTCTTGGGGGGCTCAAGTAGTTGATGAGCTTTCTCCACAGCAAGGGGACTTCATAATAAAGAAGAGGCGCTATAGTGGCTTCTTCTCTACAGGCTTAGATCTCCTTCTTCGAGAACTCAATGTAAAGACATTAGTGTTAACAGGGCTTGTAACCGACATATGCGTCCAACACACAGCTGCAGATGCCTTCTTTAGAGGTTATAAAGTACTCGTTGTCAGTGATGCGACAACAGCTTTGACTTCTGAAAGACATGAAAGAGCCCTAAACTACATGAAGGAAGTCTATGGAGCATCCATATCTAGGACTGCTGAAATAGAAGCCTTGATTTCAAAACCGCAACCTTAAAGAGCCTTAGGATTAAGCCCTCTTGGAGGAGGTTTAAGGCTTGGCCAAGAAGAAAAGCTACATGAGATCTCAGATATATGAAGTGGACTACGAAAAAGGAACAATAAAGTTGAAGAACAAACTATGCCCTCGATGCGGCAAGGTTATGGCCAACCACAAAGATAGATGGAGTTGCGGATACTGTCACTACACCATATTCGTGCAGCGAAAAGAAGGCTAAACAAAGATACTTAGGAGAGTGACAGGGATTGACCAGCACACCAAAGATCGATGAAAATGAGGTAGTGAGCCTGCTCTTAAAACTCATAAGAGCGAAGAGCGAGAATCCTCCAGGACTTGAAGAGGAGGCTGCTGCTGTAGTTAAGGAGTATCTTGATTTCAACGGCTTAAAATGCGAAATTTATGAGAAGAGCAAAGGCAGAACCAACGTCCTATGTAAAATAGGTAGCGGAAAGCCGAATCTAGCCTTAATATGTCATTTGGATGTCGTTCCCGCGGGAAGTGGCTGGACTAAACCCCCTTACGAAGGCATAGTAGAAAATGGTAAGGTTTATGGTCGAGGCTCAACAGACAATAAGGGTGCATTAGCATCACTTCTTGTAGCGGCATCAAAAGTCAAAGACTTCATAGAGCAATCCAACTCAGGAACAGTAACAATAGCAGCTGTAGCCGATGAAGAACAGGGAAACACCTATGGGATAAGCTACCTCATAAATGAAGTTGGCTTTAAACCAGACTACGCAATTGTATGCGAGCCTACAAGCTGCAATACAATAGTGATAGCGGAGAAGGGTATTCTAAGGATAAGGCTGAAATCAAAAGGGAAGCTTGCACATGGCAGTAGACCTCATGAAGGCATCAATGCTATAGTGAAAATGACCAAGGTAATAGCGAAACTGGAGACCTTCAAGATGAGCTATGAGGAGCATCCGCTATTTTCACCTCCAACGATTAACGTGGGCACAATAATCGGCGGCGAAGCAGTGAATGTTGTGCCATCAGAATGTACATGTATGTTAGACATAAGATATCTGCCAAGTCAAACCCCCAATGGGATTCTAAGCGAAATTAAGTCGCTGATTGAGGAAGTCAGAAGAAATGATCCACAAGTCAACATCGAAGCTGAAATAACGGGATTCGAAGATCCTCTCGTAACACCACAAGATCACCCCCTAGTTAAGCTGATAGCCGAGAGCTCATTGAGAATTGCAGGCTTCAAGCCCAAGCCTATAGGTATTGGAGGTGGTACAGTCGCTAAACCACTCGTTAAAAGTGGGATACCATCAGTTGTCTACGGTCCAGGCGATGAAGCTATATGTCATAAAGCCGATGAATACATAGAGATAGCTCAGCTCAAACTCGCAGCTCAAGTTTATGCGGATATAATGCTTAACTTTGAAAAATATCTAAGGTGATACATCATGAGTGAGATCAAAAGACTAGCAATACTATGGGCCCCATGGAGGATGAAGTACATAGAGTCGCCCAAAAAAGAGACATGCATTTTCTGTATTGGCGAGGATAAAGAAAAGGATCGCAAAAATCTCATAGTGTATAGAGGCTCGAAATCCTTCATCATAATGAATAGATATCCGTATAACACAGGTCACGTCATGATAGCTCCTTATAAGCACGTTGGGGATCTAACATTGCTCACAGACGAGGAGCTTTTGGACCTCATGAAGAACGTCAATCTCTCAATAAGAATCCTAAGAGAGGCCTTGAAGCCTGAAGGGTTCAACATTGGGATAAACATGGGTAAAGTAGCGGGCGCTGGAGTAGAAGATCATGTCCATGTGCATGTAGTGCCTCGATGGCTTGGAGATACTAATTTCATGCCTGTAATATCCCAAATTAAAGTTATGCCAGAGCTACTTGAAACTACATATGACGAGTTAAGAGAGGCATTATCAAAGCTTATAGAGAGGGGGTAGTCGCCTCATCGTGAAGATAGGAATTTTCACGAGAAATGAACACTCGTGGTGCTCACGAAAGCTTAGAGATGAGATAATAAAAGCAGGCCATGAACCCTATCCCCTAAAATTTAACAGAATAAGAGTTAATATAGGATCTTCCCCCAGCATAAGCCATGATGGTATTGACTTAGCTAAAGAGCTCTCAATAGTCATAGTTAGACCAATAGGAAGATGCTCAGTCGATGAATGTTTTTTCAGAATAGACTTGCTTCATAAATTAGAAAGATTAGGCCTACCCGTAGTCAATAAGCCTTCAGCAATAGAAAAATGCATGAGCAAATTCACATCGCTAGCCCTTCTCGAAGAGCATGGATTACCCGTGCCAAAAACAGTTGTAACAGAAAACCCTCTTGAAGCACTGAAAGCCTATTATGAAATGGGCGGAGATGTAGTAGTCAAGCCGCTCTATGGTTCTAGGGGTTTTGGAATTTCAAGGCTAAGAGATGAAGACGTGGCAAGAAGAGTCTTCTCAGATTTACATTTTATGAGGCATGTCCTCTACGTGCAAGAGTTTATTCAGCACGGTGGAAGAGACATAAGAATGTTCGTAGTTGGAGGAGAAGTTATAGCGTCAATGCAGAGATTGGCGCCTGGATGGAAAACAAACATAGCATTAGGAGCTAAGCCCGTACCATTAACGCCAAGTGAAGAACTCACAAATCTAGCACTCAAGGCATGTGAAATTCTAGGCTGTGATATAGCTGGAGTGGACGTGATAGAATCACCTTCAGGCTTTCTATTAACAGAAGTCAATAGCCAGCCGGGCTGGATGGGTCTACAAGCGGTCACCAAAGTCAACATAGCCGCTAAAATCGTGAAGTTCCTGATATCAAAGGCGAAAAGGTGATGCAGAGAATACTGAAATGGAGAAACTACATTGCAATACCATTAAAATCGGATCTATGGAAACCGAAAACAGACTTCAAACGAAAAACCGTTGAGCTCATCAAAAACGTGGCTTCAAATGGAGACTACGTAGTTCTATCGGAAAAAGCCCTATCAACAGCCCTAGGCTTACTCTATGACGAATCAATAATACCCTCCGACTTTTACAGCAAGCTAATGACCTTCCTAATCACCAGAGTGTTATGGGGTAAAGCGCTAGGCAAATTATGCAAGCTCTCGCATGAAACAGTAGAGCTCCTCAGAAGGTACCCCATAAATGAGGGGTCTCGACACAAAAAGCTCGCCTTAAAGATTGGAGGGTTACTCCAAGCTCTTAAGCCCACTTCAGAAGCTGGAATCGACACTACTAACGTCCCTGGCCACTTAGTCTCATTACCATTGACAAAACCCTTCGAAATAGCTTGTGAACTCAGAGAATACATAGCTAAAAAGCTGAGAGTCAACCTAAAAGTGGTGATAGTTGATAGTGATAAATGCTATAAGTTAAAGACCTCTTCAAATTTGATCTTGGCGTGTAGAAGTACAAGATTACCCTCATTAATAAATCTAGGCTTTTTATCGTTCCTCATAGCTAGGTCTCTTAGAAGATTTTTTAGCCCTTATGCCACGCCCATAGGCTTTTCGCCGTTAAACTTGGAGGTCAATGAGCTTCTCATAATATCAGAGCTAGCCGACAGAGCTCGAGGTGTTGGTGCTGGAAGAACGCTATATGAAGTTGAAAAAACTTTTGGAATTAAAGCGACCGACGTCACATGGGATTTGCTAAATTCGATTCCTCATTATCCCGTAGTGGTAGTTAAAAAGATTAGAGGCCTTCGACCATCTTCACGGCGTCCTTAAGGTATATCCTGTATGGCCCTAACTTGCCGCCGTAATTGCCAGCTGTAACTTTAACAACTCCTTTAACGCTACAAGCAGCCTTGACTCCCACGCCAACAGCCTTTGTCACAGATTCAACGTCTAGACCATTAATTACGATCTCCATAACGCTCTTTACATTCTCAGGAATCTTTGTATCAGGAACCTTATCTCTTATTGAGGGACAGTACAAGTGGTTCGTGGTGGCAGCCAGCTTCGGGTACTTCAACGATCCAACCTTAGAGCCCGATCTCACAATACCTCCTGGGAATGGAAGTATGACATTCTTGCATTTCTTTGAAATCTCATCTACAGCTTTTTCAGCAGCTTCTAGAGCTGCCTCACGACTCGAAGCAAGGATGAACAGATTTCCTCCAGCTACAGCTTTGGCAACGCCTATAGTATCTTCAACTATGAACTCCCCCTCCATGACAGGTATTCTCCATACGGTCTTGCCGTACATTGTGTCCTTAACTTCAAATCCATCTCCAAACTTCGCTAAAGCCTCACCAATATGCATTTTCCTTTTAGCCTTAGGTATACCGTCAAAAAGCGCTGTTGTGGGACAAGTCAAAATGCATTGACCAACTCTAACGATTGTTTGAAGTTTTAGCTCAGGCACGGATCTATGATATATCTGTACTAAAGCCCCCACCCTCCCATCAGGCGTCTTTTCTGGTGGTACAAGCCTCTCTAAACCTGCTTCAGCAGGAGACATTATTATTGAGGTGGCAAAACCTGTTGCAACTCTAGCCGCTGTCAAAGCCCACTTCTCATTTAAAGCCGTTATGAGCAGCCTAGTAGCGTACATTGGAAACGCTTCAGCAAATGTGTCTTCAACTTCGACGTCTCCAACCTTAAATGACAAGCTCTACCACCAAACCTTATTTTTTGATAGCGTTAGAGCTAAAGCTTTAACTCTCTTTTTTAAGTTGAAAAACAGAAAAGCTTTTTCAGATTTTGATCATGGAAACATTTAGTTCGGGGGACTAGTTTTGAGTCAACAAGCACCTGTTAGAATAGGCATAGTGAAACTAGGGTGCATAGGCTGCGCTCCTCTCTTGGAATACCTTCTTGATGAAAGGGCCGATCGAGGTGACATAACCGTCAGAGTTGTGACAAGCGGAGCTAAAATGACGCCTGAAGAAGCTGAGAATGTCATAAAGATGTTGGAGCCCTTCAAGCCGCAACTAATAATCATTGCAAGTCCGAATGCGGCTCTCCCGGGACCAACAAAGGCTAGAGAAGCTGCTAAAGCATTAAACGCGCCGATCGTGATCATAACTGATGCACCAGCAAAGAAAGCAGCAAGCAAATTCGAGGAGGGAGGTTTCGGCTATATAATAGTCGAAGCAGATTCGATGATTGGCGCCAGAAGGGAGTTCCTAGACCCCACTGAAATGGCTCTCTTCAACGCAGACATCATAAAGGTATTAGCTATAACAGGAGTCTTCAACCTAATAGTAAAGACCATAGATGAAATGATCTCTTCGATCAAGAGGGGGGAGGAGGTTAAACTACCAAAAATAATAGTGAATAAAGATCTTGCACTTGAAAATGCTGGCTTCTCAAATCCATACGCTCAGGCTAAAGCTATGGCTGCATTTGAAGCTGCAAGAAGAGTTGCAGATTTAACAACAGAAGGCTGCTTCAAGGTTCAAGAATGGGAGAAGTACATACCGCTCGTGGCTGCTGGCCACGAGTTAATGAGATATGCGGCCAAGCTAGCTGATGAAGCCAGGGAAATCGAGAAGGGCATAGATCAAGTAATGAGGATGCCTCATAGAGCAAGCGGCGAATTAGCGGTGAAGAGAAAACTGATAGAGAAATTGCCTTCTAAACGCGAGTGATCATTCATGCCTCAACTTGAGGTCACGCTAGTAACATGCAGAACATTAAGGCAAGGCTCTCAAATAGAGACAAACCGATACACAAAAGATTACGCAGATGTAGCAGCAGTATGCTTCATGAACCCTGATGACATGGCAGAGCTAGGAGTCAAAGAGGGCTCTCACGTAAAAGTAACAACAGAAGCGGGTTCTGTTGTAGTTAAAGCATCAGCCTATAAAGGAAATCCCAGAGGTTTGGCATTTATACCGTTAGGGCCATGGGCTAACGCCGTGATACCAGCTAAGACAAGGAGCACTGGAATGCCATTCTTTAAAGACCTTAAGTCGGTCATAGAACCAACGGATGAACCCATATTATCAGTAGAAGAGATTGTAGCAAGAAATGCTGGCAAGAAACCCCTAAAAATCCCCGTAGAATACTTGATGAGCCCAGCGGACTTTAAAGGTGAAGGAGTATTCGAAAGCCATGTCTGCACGATATGTGGCTGTGAC
>QMSF01000007.1 GCA_003649565.1 Thermoprotei archaeon
AGCTAAAGGGGCTAATAATTGAAACCGCATATAGGAAGGGTTATGGAAATGATTTAGCTGAGGGCTCACTGAGGCTAGCTAGGAAATATGGTGCGCCTGAGGCGTCAGTGAGCATAAAGGGATTAGAGGTGCCAGCATATGATCCTAGAGGTGCCTTTGGCTTAGCGCTTTCCTATGCAACATCTTATCGTGGTGCTTGTCATTTAAGGAGTTGGACCATAGCATTTGAGGTTATAGGTGTCCCTCATCTGGTCAACAGGTTCTCATCTTTTGAGAAGCCATCGCTTGTGAAGTATACTCAGGACCTTGCCGCTATTTACGATTGCTTAGTTATGTGTAAGCACTTTGCGATAGAGTTTGATGAGGAGCCATTAAGCGCGATGCTTAGTGCTGTTACTGGTGTTGAGTTTTCTAAGGAAGAGTTATTAATGGTAGGTGAGAGGTTATGGGCTATCGCTAGGCTATTTAACATCAGAGAGGGCTTCACTCGCAAAGATGATGTATTACCACCAAAACTCCGTAAACCACTAGATAAAGGGCCTATAGCAGGCAGGATACCGCCACTTGATGAGATGATTAAGGAATACTATGCGATAAGAGGTTGGGATTCTGAGGGCATCCCAACTAAGAAGCTTCTAGATAAACTGGAATTGAGGTGTTATGCTTGACCGTAAGGAGCATAGATGAGGAGATATACGAAATCTTAAGGGATTACGCTTTGAGGATAGCGCGTAGAGGTTATGTGACCGCTCATGGCGGTAACTTGAGTATTAGGTCAGGTAACAACATGTGGATAACGAGACATGCATGCTCTCTTGAGAACCTCAGGCCTGAAGATATCGTCAAGATCCCTATTGATCGACCATCGAGCAAGGACATAATAGCATCTACTGAGACTCCTGTCCATAGAGAAATTTATCAAAAGACCAATAACCTCGTCGTCATGCATGCACATCCACCATATACCGTGGCCTTATCATATTTCATAGATGAGCTAATACCGCCTGACTCAGAGGGATATCATGTTTTGAGGAGCATACCTGTTGTTGAAGGAAGACCTGGATCAACTACATTAGCAACTAAAGTAGCAAGCGCATTAACAAGGCATTGGGCTGTCATAGTTAGAGGACATGGGGTTTTCGCTTCATCAAAATTCGTCGACCATACTTATCAGATATTATGTATGGTTGAACATTCAGCCAGAATACTCTATTTAAAGAACATCTATGAGACGGTCTTAGGAGTCAAGGCCAAGATCCCCAAGGAGCTTTAAAGAATCAACCGAATACCAGTAAAGTTTTAATGAGACCGTCATAGTATGCTAATGGTAAGCCCCGGTAGCTCAGTCAGGCAGAGCGGCGGGCTGTTATCTTACTGATGGAAACCCGTAGGTCGGAGGTTCGAGTCCTCCCCGGGGCGCCACAAATTCTTATTACTTATCTTAGCTAGCTCCGAAAACCTATTCTGCGCTTGTACTTCTAGTAATCCTGCTGGTGATAGTACTGATAGTCGCCATACCATGCTTTGGTTTAGGAGGGCTAGATGACTATTTATCATTGAGGCTTGAGGCTGCCAATTGTATGACCATTGTCGATGTCGTAGATAATGTCATTAGAGGAGTTGTAGTTTTTAGGTTGCCACCCTTCAATCATGGTAATATCGAGAGCGTGCTTGTTAATGTATTATTGGCTACGGAAGTTGATGTTATAATGACTTGTGATGTAAGTGAGGAGTTAAAGAGAAGAATCGAAGAAAGGGGGATTAAAATTATAATTGTTGAAAAAGGTCTTACAGTTGAAGAGGCATTAAAAACATTAACGTCTGCTTAGAGCTTTATGAGTCATATAGAGCAAGGCAGTAATAATGAGAGAAGTTAGGATCACAATCCCCATCCAGCTCCAAAGTAATAATGCTCTTGCAGCACCATAGTTTTGAGTTAATTTTGCTAAGGTGCCTATGTCTAGCATCCCTCCACCTACAATATATACAAGAGGAGCTGCCGCTATCACACCTATAGCAAACGCTAGCAATATCAAGCCCAAACCGGAGATCAGAGATTTTAAAGCCATAGATTTGCACCTTCCATGCTTGCTTCACCTCAAAGAGAGCTTAAAACGTTTTGTTGTGAAGTAAAACTTAAGAACACCTTTAGAGTTAGTGGAGATTTTGAAAGGCCCCCGGGTAGCTCAGTGGTAGAGCGCTCGGCTGTAGCTTGTGCGCGGGTCGAGGGGCGGCTTTCGCCGCGATGAAAACCCGTCGGCCGAGACCGAGTGGTCGCAGGTTCAAATCCTGCCCCGGGGACCATCTCTAACTCTTTATGCAATGAAAAACTACAACAGGCGAGTAGGGTAAAGGCTCTGTTTTTACGTGAAAGCCCAGATCCTTTAATTTATGGTATAGCCTATTCTGCCATGACCTATTTTTGCTTCCGAAAATCGATAGCGTACCATCGCTTTTAAGTAAATTTGCCAATTTCTCCAAGAAGTCGTTAGAATATAGCTCTGGATTTTTATTGGGATTAGGACCTCCATCATGAATTATATGGTCAAAGACGTCTTTTATCATGTCTACTGCTTTTACTGCATCACAAAGGCATATTTTGACACAGGGATTTGATAAAGCCTCTTGAAATGGAGGATAGGGATTTTTATGAAGAGCTATTGCTAATATTTCGCGCGAGGAATCGATGGTTAAGTAAAGAGATGGCATGACGGTGGAGAGCACTGTATAGCATGTTCTCCCTAGACCAGTTCCTATTTCAAGTATCTTGTAGCCTTGTCGAATTACTTCAACCCATGAGATGTAAGAGCCATATATTATCAATCTGGAGATGTCCTTATCATTAAGCGTGTAACCTAGTCCACCAGTGACATTGTCTATTATCCGCCAAACCTCATCATGACTGAGAGAGCATACATAATCCTTAAGAGAGCTAATTGCTTTTCTACTGAAGCTATCAACTAAATCGTATTTTCCTTGACGAAGAAGCTGGATTATAATGTTGCTTAGAGACTCCACAGTCATACTTACTGCATTACTTATTGTTTCTTCACTTTAAAAAGTAAGCATTGCTTTTTTTAGGTGTTGGTTTAATTGCTTAAGCGTTAGGTGAGAAGTTTGAGGCCTTTGACTACAACCACTATAGGCAGTTTTCCTCTGCCACCAGGGATTGAAGAGTTTAAACGGAGTATAGAGATTCAAGTTAAGGCAGGGATAGACTATCCTGCATTACCTCAACTTGAAGATTTTTGCCTTATATTTCTGAGGGATATTGCTGAGAGAGGCAAGGGGCTTGAAAGAAAGGGCGAAATCTTTGTATTAACAGGGCCAATTGAGCCCCCCAAAGAACCAGCAATCATTCAAGAAGTTGCTTTAGCGATTACCACACTCAAGGAGTTAGGCTTGCAAGAAGGCCTCAAGATCCAGGTTACAGGGCCTTTAACTCTTTCATCTCTAGTCAAGTTCCTAGACAAAACCGCTATGTCATATCCAGACATTGTTGAAAGTTTTGCTGACGCTATAGCAGATATTTTAGCCTCTGCAAGTAGTTTTGAGGAAGTTAAGGTTGCCTTTATAGATGAGCCCACAACATACTATGCGTTATGGCATGGATATGACGAGAAGTTCGTTATAAACATAATTAATAGAGCACTAAAAAAACTAGGTCGTGACGTTGAAAAAGGCATTCATATATGTGGTGATGCAAGAGGTCTCTCTCGAGTAACTCTCAATTTGCATGTAGACATAATTCATCATGAGGTAGCAGGGTTCCCAAAGAACTTTGACGCGTATAATCCAGCAGAGCTTATTAAAGCTAATAAGATGCTTGGGATAGGCGTTGTAACGACAAAGCCCGTGGATACAACTATTAACATTGAAAGTGAGCAAGAAGTTGAGGAGCTGATTAAAAGGGCTCTAGAGCGTTATGATCAAAGAATTGTAATAGCACCTGATTGCGGGTTTAGAGGACTTATGGAAGTCGCTGATTTCGAAGAAGCGTTTAAAGCGACATACCTCAAGCTCAAGGTCATGAGCGATGCCACTAGGAAGATTAGGAAAGAGCTAGGTTTAAACTACTAACTGAAAAACAAGCTCATCCTCAATTTAAGATCATTCTATGATTGATGTATTGAAAGCTGACAATTTCCTTAATATAAAAGCCGGAGTCGCATAAAGCGTTGAGAGAAGCTAAATGTTATTTAAATCCATAGGAAATGTTTTTATGAGCCTAATGGCTCCTCTTCGCTTTCTCTTTGAGGAGAAGAGATGCTTTCTTCAACCAACTTTAAGCTTTCTAATTTTTCTTCTGTTCGCCTTATCTTTTCTTGAATTTCATGCATGTAGTTGATAACATAAGCTTCTAGTATGTCGAAATTTCCTTGAAGAGCATTTGATATAAGCTCTGAAGATTCTAGTCCTAACTCCTCAAGAATTAATGTTGCGTATTCTTTTTTGTCGGCTTCACTAAGGACTCTAGATGCTAATACATATAATAGCACTTTTGAAAGCTCAAGTTTACCTTTTAGGTGGCTTAGCTTGGCTTCTTCAATCCATCTCTCAATGGTTATCTTAAGCCTTTGATGCAAAGTTTACACCATCAAGAGAATCTTTATGGTTGCTTAAAAGAGACGTTTATTATAAGCGCTTCAAAGCCATGATTTAAGGCTTCAAGGTACGTGATAGCGTTTTTTGAAAAAACGTAGATGAGCCTTCTAGATGGCATGGCTTTGTTATTGACTTAAGCTAGAGGCGGATAGCTTAAGAGTGCGAATTAGTTCTTGTAGGTTCAATGTTTGTTCTTTCCGATTTCTCATGTCTCTTAATTTGTAAACTCCGAGTTTAAGTTCTTCAGGTCCTACTATGACAGCATATGGTATGCCTTTTGCATCAGCATACTTTAATTGTCTATCTAGCTTTCTTCCCATCAGGTCTACCTCAACCTTTAACCCTTCAGCTCTAAGTCTCTCTGCTGTACGGAGGGCCTCGGATTTAACTGATTGATTGACATAGGCTACAAAGACCTGTGTTAATGTTTTAATTGAGGGCAACATGCAGGCTTCATCCAGCACTTCTACTATCCTATCAACTCCAAGCGAGATTCCAGTTGCAGGTGTTGGTGGACCACCTAATAGCTCTATTAAATTATCGTATCTGCCACCTCCAGCAACGCTACCAACATTAATTGTCGTTTCGGCTGATACCTCGAAAATAGGGCCAGTATAGTAATCTAAGCCTCTTGCCAAGCTTAAATCTACGACGACATAACTTGAATAGCCGTATAGCTCTAAGTTGCTTATGATCTCAGCTAGCTCATTGATACCTTCTCTTCCCTCAGCTGTCAGCATGTTGCTTATTTCCTTCTCTATAACATCAATGTTGCCCGATTTCGATATTTGATCCATTATAGTCAATATCTGAAGATCCGTCAAGCCAAGCTTCTTCAATTCGTGTTTTACTCCTTCATGCCCTATTTTGTCTAGTTTGTCTATTGCTCTAAAGACGCTTAATGAGAGCTCTTTATCTACATCAGCTGATGACGCTATGGATTCAAGTATCTTTCTATTGTTTAATCTAACCTTAAAGTTCTTCATTCCAAGTTTTTTTAGGCATGATATAGCGACTGCTATGACCTCAGCATCTGAATCCATTTTTGAGCTGCCGACAATATCGGCATCGGCTTGCCAGAACTCTCTAAATCTTCCGCTTTGCGGTTCTTCGTATCTCCATACTCTCGATATGCAGTACCTCTTAAAGGGCTTGGGTAAGTTTGGATTACTTGCAACTATTCTTGCTAATGGAACTGTTAAGTCGAATCTAAGACCTAAGTCTCTACCAGCTTTATCCTTGAAGGCGTAGATTTGCTCTTTTACGTCGGGTCCGCATTTAGCTGTTAAAACCTCTAGAAACTCGAATGCCGGCGTTTCGATTTCATCGAACCCATAGAGCTCAAAGACAGATCTTATTGTTTCTATTACGTAGCGCCTCTTTATCATGTCCCATGGGAGGAAGTCCCTTGTACCCCTAGGTCTCCTTAAACTGGCTTTACTCAAACTTTACCTGCCCCCTCTCATAGCTCTGATAGAGTTACGGAATAGTAGCATACCTCTCCTTGAGCATCTATAATTGCTGTTATAAGCTCTTTCCTTAGATTTCTGGCTTCTCGAGCTTTTTCGATAAGCGTTCTTAAATCTATGGGTTCTCCTTCAACGACGCCAAATACTATATACTTGGCTCCCTCCCTGCCTGCTTCAGCACCTCTTCTGTAAAGCCTAAACTCAACTTCATCGGTTGAAAAGCCTGGCTTAACGATATATCCTCTTTTCTTTAAATCTGAGTATATCAAGTATCTAAGCCAAAACTTAGGGTTCCTGTTTAACATTAAACTTGTAAATTCCGAGAAGCTGAGGGGTTTTCCTTCGACTTCTACGGTTAATAGACCTCGTTCAAGTAGGTAAGCTGCTTCTACAGGATCTAAAACTACATTGCCTCTTTCATCAACTTCTCCATAATATCCAAGCTGCCTAACCCTTATTGCATCTTCACCCTTGACTATCACGAACTTCTCTCTTACCTCGCCTTTGATTTGTGGTTTTGAGTTACTCAAGGTTATCAACAGTTTTAGGGTTAGGGTTACGTTATTTAAACCTAGCCTTTAAACAAGATTATGCAGAGAGTTGTGTGGAGGAGAATATCCAAAGCTTTGGTTGATGAGTTGATAAAGGAAGAGAGGCCATTAGTGGTAATTTTATGCATAGGTAATGAAGAGAGAGGTGATGACGGCTTAGGACCATATGTAGCTAAA
The DNA here is from genome assembly GCA_003649565.1 of Thermoprotei archaeon. The sequence continues at coordinate 6,803 of QMSF01000007.1, forward strand.
AAGATTAAGAAGCTTAGCAGGAGCAACCTCATTAAAGTTATTGATAGTGGCACAGTTCCTGAGAATTACACTGGTGTTATTAGAAAGTTAAAGCCGACTCACGTGATAATAGTTGATGCAGTTGACTTTGGAAGTTCACCTGGTGACGTTATCTTATCGTTTGAGCCAAAATTTGATGGCGTTAGCATATCAGCTCACAAGCCTTCACTCACAATGCTCGCGAAGTATATCGAGAAAAGCATAGGGTCTAAAGTCATACTACTAGGCGTTCAACCAAAGATTTTAGAGGTGGACTCTAAAATGACTCAAGAAGTCCTCATCGCTGGTGATATCATTGTTAAGGCCCTTAAAAGCACTTTTAGGAGATTGTTGAAACTGAAGGGTGAAAGCTTAAGCGTCTCTAAGCAGACTTAATTGCTTTAACACGTATTCTCTTATTTCCTGAGGCGATCTTTCTTCAAGTACAAGTTTGCCGTTTAGTATTATGGGCTTTAGCATAGGCTCAAGCTGAGATCCACATTTAGGACATTTATCTAGCTCCTGCTTTGCTAGTACAATGTAGTCTTCAAAGCATTTCCAACATCTATACACTTGTTTTTTGCCTGGCAACTTACCTTTCTTTGATCTAGGTTCACCTTCGACTTCAACTATATCCATTGATAAGTCGATTGAAGGTGGAAAAGCTATGGCTGTGCCGACACCAAAGCCATCAACCACGTCTCTTAATTGCACAATAGCGTCTTCATCTATACCGCCGCTAACTATGATCTTTACGTGGTTAAAGCCCTTGGCATTGAGAGACCAGCGAGCTTCTTCAATTATTCTCCTCATATTCCCTCTTCTTGAGCTTGGAGTGTCAAATCTCACACCATAAAGTCTTGCACCAAGGGCTTCTGCAGCCATTAATGCCTCTACTCTCTCATCAAACCATGTGTCGCAAAGTGCAATGCGCGGTACATCTTCGGGCATATGCTTGTCAAATGCTTTCCATGCTCTTACCTGGTCTCCGAAAACCACTATTAATGAGTGGGGGATCGTGCCTATAGGCTTAAGACCCAGTCTCTCAGCGCCATGTACATCCGATATTCCATCGCAACCCCCTATGAAGGCTGCTCGATCCACTATTGGCGCAATGAAGGGATGAACTGCTCTTGTGCCGAAGAAGAGTACATTTTTATCTCCTGCTAGTTTTTTGCATCTAGCTGCCTTCGTTGCAACACTTGTCGAGTGTCTCAGTACCCCTAATATAGCAGTTTCATAAACACAGAAATTACCATAAGGCCCTTCAATATTCATTACAGGATAGATGGGCTTAAATAGTGTTCCTTCTGGTAATGAATAAACGTTAACATCCTTGCCTTCTAGGAGTTTAGCAACTTCATGTACTCCAACTAGAATAGCCCAGTCATAACCTTTAGGTAACGAGTAGGAGTGAATCTCAGCAACGACCTTAATTTTTGATAAGCCTTCCTTCTCTAAGATTTCTTTAGTTCTTTCGAAGTATACGTCAGCGACCTTGCCTTTGACTATTTCATCAAAGTTAGCTATTAAAAAATCGCTCATTAAGCTCCTCTCCACTAGAGCTGATGTAAATTCTCATTTTAAGGGCTTTGCGGTAGGCTAAAACCTTTTCCCTGACATTTAGGCTTATTCTTTTAGGTAGAAGATCGAGGAACTTTATGGTGTAAAGGCATGAGGTTGAGAGATTTCGTGTTTAGCGAGGATCTTAGCGTTATTGAGCATGAAGTTTCACCGATTTTTGAGGCTTCTCTCATCCTCAAGAGAAATGATGGCGGGCCCATCGTGCTTTTTAAGAGGCTTAAGGGATATAACATGCCAGCTGTTGGAAACGTCTTGGGATCAAGAAAAAGGCTTCTTAAATGCCTAGGAGCTCATACTTACAATGAGGCTTACAGTAAGCTTATAGATGCCATGGAGAAACCGCTAAAGCCCATCGAAGAAGGCTCTTTCGGCGATTTCTATTGCAAGCTTGAAGGTGGCTTGAATAGGCTGCCGGTCTTCAAGTACTACGAGAAAGATGCAGGAAGATACATTACGAGCTCTATAGTCGTAGCCAAGTTTGATGACATATACAATGCTTCAGTTCATAGACTTTTGGTCTTGAGTGAAAACCGTGCGGCCATAAGAATCGTCCCTAGACATCTTTATGCCTTGTATACAAAGGCTAAGAGTAGAGGATTAGACTTGCCTGTAGCCGTGATAATAGGTTGCCACCCCTCGATTTTACTTGCAGCTGCTTCATCTCCTCCATTTGGAGTCAATGAGTTATGGGTTGCAAATAGAATACTAGATAACCGCATGAGAGTTGTTGCGACACCTAAATATGGCATACTTGTTCCAGCAAATGCTGAAATCGTTATAGAGGGAGTCATAAAGGTCGATGAAGAGGTTTATGAGGGCCCCTTTGCCGACATAACTGGAACTTATGATGCTATTAGGAGGCAACCAGTTCTACGAGTAGATACTATATACGTCAATAGTGAGGCCATGTATCAAGCCATTCTTCCTGCTAGTATAGAACACAGGCTTCTAATGGGATTTCCCAAAGAGGCCGAGCTTTGGAGTTCGCTTAGAAGAGTAATACCAGGACTAAGAGGAGTGCGTTTAACTGAGGGAGGTTGTGGATGGCTTCATGCAGTCATAGCATTAGATAAGATGACCGAGGGAGATGCTAAGACTGCTATTATGGCTGCTTTTGGCGCGCATCCAAGTCTTAAGTACGTCGTAGTGGTTGATAGCGACGTCAATATAGATGATCCAAGAGATGTAGAATGGGCTATAGCGACAAGGTTCCAAGCAGACAAAGGGCTTATAGTGATAAGAGAAGCTCGAGGATCAAGCCTAGATCCCTCAGCTGATCCAGAGACCCTTCTAACTTGCAAAATGGGTATAGATGCTACTAAGCCATTAAGAGGTAAAGTCGAGAGATTCGAAAGAGCTAGAATACCGGGGGAGTTAGGTGAAGCTAAGTAAAACAGAGAAGCTAATGCTAAGAGGTAATTATGGAGATGCTTGTAAAAAGGCCTTAGAGCTCATTTTAGCTATTGCTGACTCTTATGGCTATGGCAAGCTAGTGAAAATACGAAGTGCACATGTTTCTGGCGTATCTTATAAGAATATAGGCGATGCAGGAATCGACTTTCTAAATGATTTAGCTAAAAGCGGGGGTCGTGTGAGAGTCAAAACCACTATGAACCCATGCGGTTTTGATCTTGATAAGCCATGGCTTTTTAATGTCGATGACCACTTTTTTAAGAAGCAGATGAAAATCATAAAGCTGCTTAAATCAATGGGTGTCGAACCGACATTAACTTGTACACCTTACTATGTAGGTAACAAGCCTATAAAAGGAGATCACTTGGCATGGGCTGAGTCCTCGGCTGTAGTATATGTTAATAGCGTTATTGGTGCTTATACCAATAGAGAAAGCGGGCCTTCAGCTTTAGCTGCAGCTATAACTGGAAGAGCCGCTTTGACAAAAGATCATACTGATGACAGAAAGCCTGAGGTTATTGTAAGGGTATCTTTGAGGGTATCTGACTACCTTGATTGGAGTGTTTTGGGTTATACAATAGGCTTAATGGTGCCAAGCCAAACACCCCTCGTGAAATTGAAAGAGGCCACCTACAGCCTGGATAAACTCAAATGCTTCTCTGCCGGTTTAGGGACATCAAGCTCGACATCGATGTTCTGGTTAAGTGGAGAAGATAAAGATCTTGAGAAAGTGGATGTAACATCTAGAGAGGTAAAAGAGGTAAGGGATAAATGGATGCTAACAAGGAGACCAACACTGATATTCATAGGGTGTCCACATTGCAGTCTTCGAGAGATTAAGAGCATAGCTCGAGAACTTCAAGGCAAGAAGGTAAGGGACGATGCAAAGCTGCTGATCTCTACTTCAAGAAGAGTGTACGAAAAGGCATCACAAAGAGGATTGCTAGATGTTATAGAAAAAGCAGGGGCCCATCTTGTTAAAGATACTTGTCTTGTTGTTTCACCTATTAGACTATCTAAAAGTGATGTGTTATTGACCGACTCAGCCAAAACAGCTCATTATGCTGAAACCATGACTAATGCTATGATAGCTATTGGGGGTAGAAGACAATGTCTGAAAGAAGCTCTGGAACAGTAATGTTTCAAGGCAAGGGCATAGTTAAAGGCTATTTTCGAGGAGAAGCCTTGGTTACCAATAAGCCTATCTCGTTTCTCGGCGGTGTAGATCCTTCAACTGGCATAATTCTCGAGAAGAATCATGATTTGGAGGGAGCTACCTTAGCTGGCAGGGTTTTGCTGATGCCTCATGGTAAAGGGAGTACTGTTGGCTCTTACGTGCTTTATAGTTTAGCTAAAAGAAAGCTTGCTCCTGGAGCAATCGTGACAGTAAAGGTCGATTTGATGACGCTTACTGGCTGTGTTATTGGTGAAATACCTCTTGTAGATCGTGTTCCAGAAAAGGCGTTATCCACAATCAGGAATGGTGACATAGTTGAGGTAGATGCATTTCGAGGGCTTATAAAGGTCATTTCACGGTAAGAATGATCTAACGGTTTTCTCGACTACCTCCATGACCTTGTCTCTGACCTTGGGATGAGAGTAGACTCTTACTATGTCGACGTATCCTCTAAGACTTTCTATGAGCTTTGAAAATTCAGTTAGCCTTCTCTTGATTAAGGTGCCTTCTCTTTCTTCGCATACTGGGATATCCATGGGATCAGGTTGTGTCGGGCTATAGGGTAATGATGGTATCATCGGCGTATCTATGACAACCATCCATTGCTCAACGTTTGCCTTTTGAGCTATGACATCTTCAAGTTCCTTCTTGAGCTTTTCATCAATGGTTGGCATGCCCTCTCTCGTGTGGACCATAGCTTCATAAACTGATTTGAAAAGCATCCTTTTTTCAAGCATTGTATAGAGCTCACATGCTATTGCCACATCTTTTTCGAGTTGACTTTTAATTTTAGCGAGATCTCTTAGTTTTAATTCTACATAGCCGTCATCCATGATTAAGAAATCACTTATTCTATTGAAATCAAATAAGCCGCTATACTCATATGCCATGTTAACGGCCTTTACCAGCATTATCCATGCGGATCTAACGGTTCTATGGAAGTATACGGCTTTAAACATTTCATACCTTGATATTAAAAAGGACTCTAGAGCATACAAGCTTGCAGGAAGCTCCAATGCTAGGGAGTTGTCTACTCTCCTAATGGACATCAGCAATCTCGTAACATCAACCTTGCCGTATTCAACTCCAGTAAAATACGAGTCTCTTAGCAGAAAGTCCAGCTTATCTATGTCAAATGGCCCTGATATCAAAATACTTAAAGGTGAATTTAGCCTTCCAGTTGACAATAACGATATTTTATCAACGTTATATCCGTAATCTTCAATTATGTCTTTTATTTCGGTTTCCCTTATTATCTTCATTGTGAGGGCTTCATGAGTTAATCCCTTATTTCTTAAGACAGCTTCTTCAAATAAATGAGAGAAGGGGCCATGACCAACATCGTGTAAGAGGGCTGCAAGCCTAAATTCTTGAATCTCTTCATGTGTGAAACCCAAATCCAAGAGTTTGCTGCCTGCAACTGATGCTAGATGTAGCGTGCCTAGTGAATGACCAAATCTAGAGTGGTCAGCACCCGGATAGGTCAGATAAGCGTTGCCTAGCTGCTTAATTCTGTGAAGCCTTTGCATGGGGTATGTGTCAAGTACGCTTTTTTCTAGCTCATTTATCAATATGTAACCGTGAACAGGGTCTCTTATTTCACCCCATACTCTAAGAGATTTCATTCAAGCTGAACCCCATG
>QMSF01000008.1 GCA_003649565.1 Thermoprotei archaeon
GCATCTTTTCAACAAATCTGAGAATCTGAATTGAAAACTGAATTAAACGCTTAATAAACTCTTCTTTTTTAAATTTTGCATTTTGAATTGTCATTTTGAGATTTGCATTTTGAGATTTGAGATTTATTTAAATCTGATTCCAACTCCAGAGTTGAAGTCAATTTTGACTTGTTCTGGGGTTCTTTGGTAGTTGTAGGCTTTTATTTCGTCAAGTGTTCCCACAAAGTAAGAGGCGCCGACTTTGCCCAAGGTTAGGGCGGAGGTAGAAATTGAGGCAGAGTTGACAATTTCAATGTGATACCATTGGGCTTGCGAAAGGGTGTTGGTTGAGTAATTGTTTGAATCTAAAGGAATTTGTTTGCCATTAACATATAATTTTGGAGACTGCCAGCCGGTTCCAACCAGATGGATTTTGCCAGAAGATAGTTCAATATAGTTTGTGCCGCCATCTAAATCCAAAATTGGCCGGCTTAAACTTAAAGGATTAACAAAGAAAGACAAGGTTTTGATATTCCCAATGTTTCCGCAAGAAGAGGAGGCTGAACCTGAAAAATACAAACCTGTTCCTAAAATTCCTTTTTTGAAAGAAGTGCCAGACAAAGAGCAGTCATTACCACCAAAAGGCTCTCCTGAATCATAGGCTGTGGTGCCTTCTCCTTCTTCAAACCTCCATTGATGCTCTGGCTTTCCTTTATTGTAAAGATAACGTATCTCCTCCTCACTCAACGCCCTGTTGTAAATGCGGACTTCGTCGATGATAATAGGAAGATAAGGCCCTTGTCCGGAATAGTAAGCTAAAGTCAATGGCTGATCGTTAGAAGATATCGTATCACACGTTTGGCTATCTTTGTATATTCCATCTAAATATCCCTTAACCACCGTTGCCCCAGCCTCCTTTGTGATGGCTACAAAGTGCCAAGTATCTTGTTGCCATCCCATAGCCAGTCTATCTCCATATTCTCCTCCGCTTCCTAAAAAGGTCATTAGCCCATTAGTATTAATTTCTAAGCTCCAACCAGTAGCATCCCACTCCAAATCTCCTTTTTTTGTAACAATCCTATCATATTCTTCCCACCCAGAAAGAATTTTAATCCAGGCTGTAAAAGTGAGAGCATCTGGAGCGAGTTTCTGATCTGAGTCAGACACTTCAACATAATCATCCTCTCCGTCAAATTGCAAAGCAGAACCATATTTTCCCTTTCTCCACTTTGGTCCATTAACCAAGGTGCCATTATTGCCAGTGCCAGAAATATCATGCAAAGTAGTGCCAGCGCCTTCGTCAAAGTTGTAGTAGGCGACCAATCCTCGGGTGATATCAGGAGAAGGCGAGCCTCCCAGTTTTATTCCAAAGCCGGCGTTGGAGTCAATTTTGACTTGGTCGGATGAGCGGGCATAGGGATAAATTCTAAAATCATCTATTTTTCCGCCAAAAAATCCAGCAGTGGAAGAAGCAGAACCAAGATATAAGACAGCGTTAGCAGTAGAGCCAGTGTAATTTGCAGTGCAAACCAAAGCGCCATTGAAATAAACTTTTAAGGTTGAGGTGTCGCCTGTGATTTCTAAATGGTTCCATTTTTGAGATTTGAGATTTGAATTTGAGATTTGACATTTGAGAGATGAGTTAATTTTAATGTTTAGGTTTCCATTATTGTCAATGTAGGCAGAGGGATCATCTGTTCCCTGATTGAAAAGATATTCATTGGTTGAATATTCTCCATCTGAGGATTGAAACCATAAAGAATAAGAAAATTGACTTTGGGAATTTAAAGCAGATTGAGTGGCAAGATAATCATTCGCGCCGTCAAATTTTAAGGCTTTGCCGAATTTGCCAGTTGCAAAAGTAGCACCAGAAATGGTCGCTTTGGCATAATCTGATTTTGAGATTTCATTTCCTACTGTGGCTGTCGGCTCGGAGGAAGTGTATTTGCGGACGCGGAAGAGATCAAAGTGCATTTGAGTATAAGGTTGAACTCCAACATGAAGATTCGAGTATTCAGTATCTGTCGCAGTTACAGAAATAAGAGAGCCTGTATCATCTATCGTTTGAGCGGTAAGGGTTTGCCCGTCTGAATCCCACATAAGAGTAAACTTGTACCAGGTATCGTTTGTAAAATAAGCATTTGTAAGTGCGAGTTCAGACCCCATGGGAATTGCACTCCACTTTTCTAATATGAAATCGGTATTGGAATCGCCATCATGGCATGAGTCGTAGCCCCATCCTATTTTATAACCATTGTCAGCATTGGTAATAAAAGCTCCCGCTCCGCAAAACCAGTTTATCCCTGTACTATCCCTGTAAGCCATTACATCTATTGCCACCCCCCCAGAGGTTGTAATCTCTGGTCTTAGGGCATAATTAAAATAATCCTCTGCATTTCTCATTGAATAATTTCCTTCATAGGCGATTGTATTATCCACGCTCCAGTCACCCTCGGAGTTATAGTTCCACTCACTTATATCTCCGTCCTCAAAGTCGTCAAAAAGTAAAAAAGTTGCTGTTCCATTGCTTTCTGATTGGGCAGAAGGGTTGCCGTAATACATATAAATTGTTGTTCCGCTTGTTGGGATTGAGGAAACTTTTACCCAAATTTTGGTCGAGGTGGTATTACAGCCAGATTCTATCCAATAAGGTAAGGTTTGGTTGTCATCGGCATCAGTAAATCTGATATCTGAACAATTAGATTTCATTTTACCATCAGAGATTAAAGAGGCAGTATCAAGAGTGATTAAAACTTGGTAATCTGTGAGATTTTCTGAAGAGCCAGAGATATTGATGGGTCTTTCGTAGGAATAGCCATCTAAAAAAACAGGATTGTTGTAAACAGTCGTTGCGCTTCCTTCTTCAAAGCGCCAGAGAACTTGAGGAGGGGCAGGTTTTGTTGAGGGGCTTCCCCCAAGTTTGACAGCCAAACCTGCATTGTAATCTAACCTGATTTCATCTATTGAGCGAACATAGTTGTACAATCTAACATCATCTAAAATGCCATCAAAATAATTGCTCCCTACTTTACCTAAATAAACAGCTGAAGCAGAAATGGCAGATTCTGTAGTAATAGCAATATGATGCCAGTTGGTATCTGGAAAAGTTGAAGATTGCCTGCCATCAACATAAATGGTGGGAGAGGTGAAATTGTTGGCTTGAATTGTGCCACTGGATAAGGTTATGGTTTGGGTGCCATTGAGGTCTATTATGCTTTGAGTTAAACTTTTTGGTTTTGCCCAAAAGGAAATGGTCTCGATATCTCCCACATCTCCACAAGACAAATAATCATCAGTTCCATTAAAAATTGCTCCTCCATTGAATTTTCCCTCACTTGTCCAGTGAGAACCAGAACCAGACCAGGTACAATCATTGTTGTTTGGGGTTGAATCATAGGCGGTTGACCCGCTACCTTCCTCAAACCTCCAGTGGGCTACTGGGGTAATGTTTTCTTCTTCATCCCCTACCGTGGCTGTTGGCTCTGGGTCGGCGTATTTGCGGATTAAAACCCAGTCAAGTCTGGCTTCATACGATCCTGCCGCATAAGGATATGAAACAGTAAAAGGAACTGACAAATCACATATTGCCGTAGTATGAGTTGCTTTTAAATCTTCGTCAATATAAAACTTAGCTTCATCTGATTTCCACAGAATATCATAAGTATGATATGAATTAGAATAATCTCCTATTGATGTTGCTTGCATATTACCCCCATCATCTTCTGAAGTCCCTCTAAGAGTAGAATTGGTATATGCTTCAAAAACTTCAGCAGCATCATCGCCCATTTGGGGAATTGTAGATGGAATTTCAGCAAAACCCATTTCCAAAAAATCTGTGTCTGAAGTATACCAAGCTCTAAATCTCGTGGCATTACCAGGACTAAAATTATTAGTGCTTTGAAGATATTCCTCAGAGTAATACAAATTAATTATTAATTCTCCTCCCGTCTCCTCGCATCCTGGCGCTGTCCACTCACTTGTATCTATTACTCCATCCTCAAAATCATCAAAAAACTCAAAAACTGCCTCGCCATCACTCGCAGAACTGGCAGAGGAATTGCCGTAGTACATATAAATAACAGAACTTTTGTTTGCTGAAAGGGAGGGGACCTTGACCCAGATGGTTGAGGTAGCAGTGGTAGTGGCGGTTTCAATCCAGAAATTTAAGAGTTGGGTGTCATCAGCGTCAGTGAAGCGAATGTCATCAAAGTCAGATTGGAGTTTGTTACTTGAAACCAAAGAAGAAGTCAGAGAGGCGGGCAGTTCTATTTTGACTTGATAGTCGGTGAGGTCTTGAGTGTGCCCACTGATTGTGATAGGTCTCCTATACTTCCAATCAGGCAACAAACTTGAAGAAAAACCATTACTACTTTCTCCGAAATAAGAGTTCAAACCCAAAATTGCTCCCCCGCCAATGAAGACGACACCGATTATAATTGTGGTAATTGTCAGTTTGCGCTTTGGCATATGGAAATTAGAAATTGGTTATTAGAAAATGGAAATTGGTAATGGAAGTTGGAAATTGGAAAGTGGTTATTTTCGTTCGTGGAAATTACGCCAACACTTCTTAAGGTTGGTTAATTGCTTACAGGTGCAATCATAAAGATCTATTATCTGATGGCACAATTTTTCATCGATGAATTTTGAGTAGATATCAATACAGACGGAAAGATGATGAATCATTTCATTACATTCTCCGATAGTATCATCAATATACTTCTGCCAATTCTTTTTCTGATATCTTTTGGCAAATCCCTCAGCAATTAAGGCAGGTCCTGCTTTAGACGCCCTTCTCATTTGATCTTTTAGGTCAAACTTTTCTTCTTTAGGAAGTTTAGGAAGGACTTTGGTTAACACTAATACCATTGCCCTATAAAGATTCTGGTAAACTTGTAAATCCTGAAATGTTTTAATTGTTTTATTTTTTCTATTTTCCATTTTCCATTTCTATTTTCCATTTTTCCAATTTCTATTACTATTTTCTAATTTCCCCCAACTATTTTCTTACATTATCGTTTTGCATTTTGAATTAAAAAATGTGCACGTCCCTATTTTTTCCGTCTGTCTTAAAAACCTCCGTTAAGAGGTAGGACAAGTGGAACTGGGTGTTTCACAACCATTACTTAGATCGTCATCACAATCACTATAACCATCTTGGCAAGTGCAAGTTGGGGTGCAAGTGCCACAGCCATCAGCGCCTAAGCAGGGGTTTGGGCACTCCCCTACTAAATGAAGCGTGCCATCAGGGTCACAACTGGTTACCCCGCAATCGCAGTTTTCATCAATATTGCCGTCGCAGTTGTTATCTATGCCATCGCAGATTTCAGTGGCGCTGGGGTTGATGGTAGGATTGGTATCGTCGCAGTCCGTGTTATCAGTCACATAACCAGCAGGTTGCTGGCAAGTTGAGGTAGAAGTATTAGAATCGCCAAAACCATCGCCGTCTGAATCTAAATAGAAGATTTGTTTTTGGCATTCAGTATTACATTTGTCATCATACCAATATCCACCAGCATTAACGCAATCTGTTTCACTGTCGCACAAATCTAAATGTTGATTGTCGCAAGATGTCTCGGTTTGCTCTGTTGAAGTAGTTGAAGTAGTGGTTGAATCTGTGGCTGAATCTGTGGTTGAAGCAGTCGTGCTTGAAGTAGATGTTGCTTCTCCTCCGCTGTTATTGTTGTCGCCAGTGCCACTGCCACCACCGCTACCTCCGTTGTTTCCGCTACAATCTTTTGTGCCAGTAGCATTTTTAGTTTCCTCTGGCTTGCCGTTACCAACTCCGCAGTTGTTTAAATCAGTACAGGTTCGGGTTTGGGTAAAACTCTCGCCCGCGCAAACATTTTCGGGCAAAGGAGACCAATCTGTACACTGCCAATTAGGAGTGCAGGATGCTCCGCCTGCTCCACTGAGATTGCGCTCTTTTAACAACCTATCTAATTCTGCTTTAGTGATACAGGTTGTACTGCCGTTCTCGTCCTCCAAACAAATCTGATTGGTAATAACTTTTTTGGCAAATAATTCTTTTACCTTGGCAACCCCCTCTTCAACAAACAATCCAAGTTTCTGCAAACTGCTTTTTACCGCTAAAGTGAACCTGTCAAGAATTGAGGTTTCTTCGGTAGAAGAAGATGCTGTAGTAGTAGAATCATTTAAAGCCAATAAGCCATCCTCGGTAAGTTGACCAATTGACCAGTGGGGATTGACAAAAACCATCACCTTGCCTATCGGCAAGGAATTTCCAAATTCCAAATTACAAATTCCCGAATTAGAAGAGGTTGAGTTTTGGTCGTTTGAGTTGGAGCATTGGGTAGTAGTGCCATTAAATGGTTCCAATGCTATCCCAATTACCCTTCCCGGCTCTGTGGCTTTCATCGCCGCACCGGGCGTTGAAGAAGCGGAAGTCAACAAATCGCCAGCCTCAATAGGTCCATTTTCAAGAGAAACCTTCACCGGCACCCTTCCAGCCAGCGCCACCAAACGGGAAGAGGTTGCCATATTCCAAGCCCCTATACTAAAGGCAGGATTTTCTGAAATTACTCCAATTAATTTTTCATCATAAGGAATGGAAGATTTTTCCAATAAAGAATTCTCTCCAATTGAAACCACATCTCCTACTTCAGGACAATTATTTTCTTTTTCGCATTGAGAATCAATTGGGTAGGCTTCGGCAATATCAAAACTCTGATTAGCATCAATTGAACCTGTAGCCCTAATTGAACCATAAACCCCTAACCTGTAAGTGGAACTTGCATCCCCACTTTCTCCTACAGTTAAAAGGTGATTTGGCGTTGTTGTCCCGATGCCGACATATCCTGCAGGTGTTAATTCAAAAACATAACCGCTAGAGCCCAAAACCTTAAAACCAATGGTAGAAGAAGCAATATCCATTATGATATCTCCTGTTCCGCCGGTAGTTAAAGTAAGATTTTCATAAGAGTTTGCATCACCGGCCGAGATTTTAAGAGGTCCTTCAGAAGAAATAGTAGAAAGTCCGGCATTGGCAAAATACAAATCATAGTCAATTCCCACATCACCGGCAACATCAACCTCCAATGGTTGGTGTAAAACAACATTGGCAGTGCCAACTGTCAAACCAGGGAGAGCAGAACCTTCAGTGGTTCTGGTTAATTGAATTTCTTTTTGAGCCAAGATATTCAAAGAACCGTCAGAATCAACAAAGAGATCAGAACTCCTTTCAGCAGAGCCATAAAGCCGGATTTGGTCAATGTAGAATTTTGGAGAGCCATAATCATTGTCAATTCTGAAACCAAGCCAAGAAGTAGTACTAGTGGCAAAGGAAGAAATGTCCCATTCTTCATATTGCCACTCCTCCATTTCTTGAATTGTTATATTGTGAGTGTGGGTTCCGCCGGCATCTTCTTCTTGGACTGAAATAATCTGGGTAGTGGTAGCATCAGTAGAAGTGGTGGTGTATTCTGCTTTAATCCAGAAACCCAATCTTTCGTAAGATGACCAGTCAGTTACAGAAGGAGTGGTAGTGGCAGTGTCATTGTTGGAAGCGCCAACTGCAGTTTGAATAACAAAAGCAATATCATTAACCTTGGCCGAAGTGGTCGTAGTCAAGGTGGTGTTAGATGAGTCAGAAGAAATCCAATTAGAAATATCGCCGTCTTCGAAATCGTCCAAAACTTGGTCGTTAAAGCCACCAAAAGTAGCTAAAAGTCCATCTCTTAATCTTAACCTGTCAGCCGAGGTTAAAGTGAAAACTGAGGTCGCCCCGGCTCGTAAATCTATAATATCCCCTGTACCTGATTGGGTGACGGTGAGTTTGGCTGAGGGAGTGGTGGTGCCAATACCGACATTCCCTCTGTTGTAAACAATATTGTCCCCGGATAATTGCCAAGGAACCTCAGGAATTGAAGAGTAACAAGAAGAACCAAGACATATTCCTTGAACTTTGATTTTGCCTGCTACCTCTAATTGGTATTGGGTAGAGGTTACGCCTATTCCTAAACCTCCTTGTTTGAATAATGTCAGAGGAGTAAAGTCAAGGTCGGCTGAACACTGGGTGGCTGTGCTGGGAGTTGGGCTGGTTGCTGTAGGAGAGGTAGAAGAAGCAGATAATGACTGAGAAGAAGCAGTGAGTGCTACTGAGGAAACGCTCGGCGAAGGAGAACTAACTGAAGGGGAAGTAGAACTAACTGAACTACAGCCAGAGATATTTCCAGAAGAATCCAATTTAACAACAAAAACATCAAAACCTCCCGCCCCGTAGCTATCTGTAAACCCAGTTATAACATAACTGCCGTCAGAGGTTTGCTGGATAGAATAGCTACACTCATAATCTGCTCCTCCAATTGTTTTTGCCCAGGAAAAATTGCCAGAAGAGTCCAATTTAACAACGAAAACATCAGAATTTCCCGCGCCGTAGCTATATGTAGACCCAGTTATCACATAACCGCCATCAGAGGCTTGCTGGATAGAACGGCCATAATCACTATTTGTTCCCCCAATTGTCTTTGCCCAGGAAAGATTGCCAGAAGAGTCCAATTTAACAGCGAAAACATCAGCATTTCCCGCGCCGTAGCTACCTGTGTGTCCGGCTATAACATAACCGCCATCAGAGGTTTGCTGGATAGAATTACCATAACCATAACTTGCTCCTCCAATTGTTTTTGCCCAGGAAAGATTGCCAGAAGAGTCCAATTTAACAACGAAAACATCGAAATCTCCCGCGCCGTAGCTATCTGTAGACCCAGTTATAACATAACCGCCGTCAGAGGTTTGCTGGATAGAATAGCCATAATCATCACTTGCTCCTCCAATTGTTTTTGCCCAGGAAAGATTGCCAGAAGAGTCCAATTTAACAACGAAAACATCGGAACCCCCCGCGGCGTAGCTTTTTGTCTCTCCGGTTACAACATAACCGCCACCAGAGGTTTGCTGGATAGAATAGCCATAATCATAATCTGCTCCTCCAATTGTTTTTGCCCAGGAAAGATTGCCAGAAGAGTCCAATTTAACAACGAAAACATCATAATCTCCCGCGTCGTAGTTACCTGTATATCCGGCTATAACATAACCGCCATCAGAGGTTTGCTGGATAGAATAGCCATAATCATAATCTGCTCCTCCAATTGTTTTTGCCCAGGAAAGATTGCCAGAAGAGTCCAATTTAACAACGAAAACATCAGCATTTCCCGCGCCGTAGCTACCTGTAGACCCAGTTATCACATAACCGCCATCAGAGGTTTGCTGGATAGAACGGCCAAAATCATCACTTGCTCCCCCAATTGCTTTCTGAAATAAAGAGCCTCTTTGCTTAACTATCACTGCGGCTTGAGTCTTGGTAAGATTCTGAATTGTCAATTTGCTAGTAACATCAGTTGTACCAACCCCAACATTGCCTGAAGCATCAATAACAAAGGGAGTAGCATCTGATGCTTCATCTTCAACCAAAAGGGTATTTCCTGTGCCAAGATTGGTAAGAGTGAAAGCAGTAGAAGTAGCAGAAGAAGTATTTTTGAGTTCTATTATTGCTCCTGTGCCATTTTGGGTGACAGTTAAAGCAGAAATTGAAGAAGTTTCAAAAATAGAAATTCTCCCTTGAGAGTAAATTCCGCCAGGTCCTACATTAAAGCCATTTCTAACGTAAAGATTATTTCCAATCTCGCCATTTTCTGAAACTTTTAAGTGTGATGTCCACATTGCTCCAATTTTAGCGGTAGGAGTATTAATTCCTGAAATATCAAAAATATGAAAAGAATCAGTGCCATCTTCTACTACATAGGCATATTTACCTGAAACGTAAACTCCATAAGGACCGTTAGCAGTCAAATTATAAGAAGAAACATAAGTAGGAGAAGTAGGATCAGAAACATCTAAAATAGTGAACTTACCATCAACACAAACTGCAATATAAGCATAATCTCCTGAAATAACCACTCTTCGCGGACCTTCTAAGTAATCAGTGCTTTGGTAGGAGCCAACATAAGTGGGATTGGTGGGATCAGAAACATCTAAAATAGTCAAACGATTAGAATTATCTACTGTCACATAGGCATACTTTCCAGAAACATAAACGTGTTGGGGATAATCAAGATAAGTAGAGTTGTTATAAGAGCCAACATAAGTAGGATTGGTGGGGTCGGAGATATCAATAATAGTCAATCTGTCATTAGTTCCGGCAAATCCAGAAGCGGCCACATAAGCATATTTACCTTTAACATATACTCCAATTGGAGCATCAAGATAAGTAGAATTGCTATAAGAACCAACATAAGTGGGATTGGTGGGATCAGAGATATCAATGATAGTTAATTTATCACCAAGATAGCTTGTAACATAGGCATACTTTCCAGAAACATAAACATCTTGCGGCATATCAAGATAAGTAGAACTTATATAAGATCCAACATAGGTAGGAGAGTTAGGATTTGAAACATCAATTATTGTTAGGGCATCTACACCTGGAGCGGTTACATAAGCATATTTACCTACAACTTTAACAGAGAAAGCAAAATCTAAGTAAGTAGAATTACAATAAGAACTCTCATAAACTGGATCTTCTGGATCAGAAACATCAAAAATTGTTAAGCAATCTCCAGCTGAAGCTGTCAAATATGCGTATTTACCTGAAACATATACATCTGCAACTCCATCAAGATAGGTGCTACTACTTGTAGAACTTTTTAGCGTGGGTTGAGGACTAGTTTGCAAAAGATTACCTTTGTCTATGTGAAGTTTTGCTGTTGGTGCTGCCGTCCCAATACCCACATTACCATTAGCGCTCAAAACTAATTGGTTTGAGTTGCCGGTGGTAAAGAAGGTGGTAGTGGCAGAACCCTCAAGGGTGTGAGAGCCAATGGTTATTGTTGAGCCAAAAGTACCAGTAGCAGCATAAATGTTTGCCCATTTATATGTATCAGACCCTAAATCGTAGGTAGTAGTGGTAGCAGGTAGAATATTGCCTGCCACAGTAACATTTCCACCGTCAGCAATTTTGAAAACCGTTGTTCCCGCATCTTTGAATTCAACAATGTTACCTGTTCCATTTTGAGTAACAGTGAGGGCGGTTTGAGAACCAGAGGCCTCAACTTCAAACCAATCTCTTTGTTGAATGGTGGTATTAGTACCAGCATCATTAATAGCGCCCGAAGTATTACCAGAAAGTTCATTAGAAGCAATATAGTTCGCATCTGAAGCTGTATTGCCTACATTTATTCCATACTGACTATTGCCCGTACACCGGTTTCCTACTATGATATTGTAATCTGCGAAGAGGAGATAGATTCCATTATTATTCGAATTGGTCTGGTTTCCTGTTATTGTGTTGTTGTCTGAGCCGTTGTAAAGATAGATTCCATAAACGCTATTCGAATTAGCCTGGTTTCCTGTTATTGTGTTGTTGTCTGAGCCGTTGAGCCAGATTCCCATATCACCGTTCGAATTGGTCTGGTTTCCTGTTATTGTGTTGTTGTCTGAGTAGTAGAGATAGATTCCGTCATCATCATTCGAATTGGTCTGGTTTCCTGTTATTGTGTTGTTGTCTGAGTAGTAGAGGCGTATTCCATCAATTTTGGTGTTGTGCACATAGCAATTAATTACAGCAGATTTCGTTATCTCTGCTCCGCTACCGCCATAGAAGTAAATACCATGAATGCCTGGTATTATCTGATTTGCTTTATTTCCGTCTATCTGCAAATCTCTAATTGTAATACCTGATAAAGCGGTGGCTCCATCTCCAACCCGAATAACATCAGTATCGGCGCTATTAACCAAAAATAACTTTGTTCCCCAGCCAGCTCCCATCAAAATAACATTGGATTTCAGAATATCAATTGAGGAGCCAATATTGTAGGTTCCTTCAAGAAGATAAACAATACCTCCTGTTGAGGGTAAATCATTGATGGCTTGTTCTATTTCATCTTCACAAGATGTGCCAGAACAGACATAGTCTGCTTTCTGATAATTCTGGCTACTGGTAGCTGCCACTATCTTTGTGGCCACAGTTCTATCTGCTTGCCATTTGGAGTTGGCGTAGATATAAAGCTGTTTTGTATCTGTTCTGAAAAACATTTCTCCTTCAGCTGGTGAAGAAGGAAAAGAGGTCCCTCCAGAAATCTTCAAGGTTTTGTCAGTATCAATGATGACATTTCCTGAA
>QMSF01000009.1 GCA_003649565.1 Thermoprotei archaeon
AATAGTGTTACCTCGACGACATGCGCTATACGACCATACTCCTCGACGACGTAATAATTTACGGTAGGCTTTGGGTCTACGATAACCCACGAACCTTCGTGATATACGCTAGCACGCCTAAAGCGCTCGAAGTGCTTATCAGGCAGGGAGCCTTTGATGACCTCAACCTCTTTCGCATGCATTGGAACCTTAACTTTGAGCCTATTATACTCAAGGCTTAAAATTAATGGCTCTTCCTTGGGCTTGGTAGTGGCTAGAGTCAGGTCCACATGCTCGATGGCCCAGCTCTCGATAAGCCCTACGGAGTACCTTTGTTCAATAGCTTCAGCTATTTCAATAGCTCTGTCTCTAAGATACTCAAAGGTGTATCGACTGCTGTAAGTCCAGGGCTTAGTAAGTATGAGAGTTAGGGCTATCACGGCCATAGCTGAGGCAAGTAGTACCACTTTCTCAATAGTCCTCATAAGAGATGAATTAGCATAAAGAAAAGTAGCTAAGATAGTAACCTCTGAACCTTTGGGATCACCTCTTGTATTGTCTTATAATCTCCTTCAGCCTTTCCATCGCCAAACTCTCTAAGAGCTTCAATTGCAGCCTTCACTAATGCATGGATTTCTCCCTGGCATACTTAGTTAGCTTACGCTTAAGCTCTTAGTGCCTAGCATCTGCAAAATACTTTTCCATAAGGTGCCGTCTAAGGACATCGAGGTGTAGCCAGTGGTTTTGGCGAGAGTACGGTAGTTCGCCATGAGATAAACTCCCTGAATTTATCATAGTGTGATGAGTTTGTATAGTGAGCTTATAGGTGCCTTTTCTAGGCTCTTTCTTTGTTTGAATATACTCATATTCGACCTGAACAGGTTATCTACTTGGGATAAGATTTCGTGCCTTCAGCAATTCATATATGTAGCCCTCACCATGTTTTTCAAAAAGATCGTAGTACCTATGAACTACCCTTGGAAAAACGTTATCGATGCGTTGTGTAAGGTCGGTATCTAGGAAATTCATCAAAGAGGGGATCAAGTATCTGGCAGGATAGAGTTTGTCTAATTTAACAATTAACCACCTTGTGGGAAATGTTAAGTCAAATATAGCAATTCTTCTTAATCCTTCTTCATAAATTAGCCTCTCGTACATATCATGAATATCTACATATTTCTCGCTAGTAGTTCTCACTTCCATGACATACAGCTTGTCATTGAGACGAAACTTAATATCATGCCTGTCCGTTCTACCGTAGTGAGTTATTATAGCGCCCAATTCTTCACATAATGCAAAAGCTAAGAGATGTTGAATAAAGAAGCCGAACATCTTCGGATCTCTATCATGGGCTTTTCTAAGTAGGAAGTAGTGTTTATATTTAAATTCCATATTGACCTCACCTAAGACGCTCAAAGATAGGTCCCTCCTCTGGAGCCCAGTCTTTCTCAAACTTGTATATGTATGCCTTATCATAGAATAGCTCTATCAGTGCCTTCTGAAACCTTTCATCAGCAGTAGCTACTACCACTTGAACATCCTCAGATATTTTCTCTAAAGCTTCAGCTAGCTTTCGTACATGCCTTTCGTCGAAGGTCTGTGTTGGATCATCGAGTAAGAGAATGCTGAGGGGATGTAAGCCAAGCCTTGCACTAGTTATGTATACTGCTAAGGAGATTGCATTCTGAGCAGACGTATTTAGCACGTCTATTCCTTCCTCCTCTCCTCTTTCACTAATGCATATAATATCATACCTGTTAGGTTCTGTTCCGCTTCTAATTTCCTTCAACCTTACCTCTATATGTTTGAAGTACGGATGCTCATAAAGTGCCCTATACACATCATCGAGTATTTTATTAAATTCTTTGAGTTTTTCCTTAGCTTCAGACTCGTGAACTTCTTTTGTAATATTCATTAACTTAATTAACATTAATCGTAAGGCTTCCAGTTTACATATGAACTTCTCTAATAGTTTCCAAGGCTCTTTTTCAATTAAATCCTCGAGCCTACTTACTGATTTATGCAAGAGTATGTATTCTAGTTCAGAATATATTATGTCCATTTTTCTCAGTTTCTCTCTAGATAACTCTTCTGCTCTAGCTCTCGATTCCTCTATTAGCCTTTTGAGATCTTCTATTTGCTTCTCTTTTCTCTTTATTTCCTTCTCTATATTACATATCTCCTCATCTATTCTCCTTATCGTCTCATTTAATAATTCACGGGCAACACTAGGATTTTCAAGAGCTCTTGCTATTCGGGGACTCTTGGAGACCTCTTCTAGTAAATTTTTAATTTCTCTCCTAAACTTATTCCTCTCCCTCTGAAGTTGCTCTATCTTTTCAATTTGCTTCTCTAACTGATCCCGCTCATTGTTTAAATCTTTAAGCTCTCTAGCAAGCTTATCCCTTCTCTCCACTAAATCTTCTACCTCACTCTTGAGACTTTCTAACCTCTTCTCTATAATTTCTAGAGTTGCTCTTTTTCTTAAGAACCCTGTAGTTAATTCTCTATTGCATACTGGACAGTACGCCTTTTTACTTTTCTTTAGGAAGTTCCATGCTTTCTCAACTATAGAATATTCTTCATTCATTTCCTCTATCATGCTGTTAAGCTTCTTAATTTCATTATCTATCTGTCTAACTTGATATTCTTTTTCAGCTAATTGTGAACGTAGTTTTTCAAGGTTCTTACCCTTTAATTTCTCCTCAATATTACTCAGGTCTTTAATTAATGACTCTAGCTGCTGAAGCCATTCATAACACTTAGTTCTTTCCGACTTCAGCCTTTCCTTTCTATTCACGAGACCTTTCTTTTCCTGCTCGAGCTCACAAAGAAGAGCTTGTTGATAGGTTGGAAGCTTAGGAGTAATTTCCCAGAGTTTTTTGAATTCCTCAATAGTTCTCCTTAGGCCCTCTACGTCCTCTGGGATGTCACCTTTATAGTCGGGTGGTATTAGCTTCTTTAATTCATCCCTTATTTTCTTTAAGCTTACTTGACTTGGGTCAATTCCATACTTCTTGAGAATACTCTGAATTTTCTCTATCTTACGAATTAGACCCTCGTATTTTCTAGTTAGTTCTTCTTTGAATTTGTACAACTCATTAGCAAGAGCTTCTTCTTTTCTTTCTACTTTGCTTATGCATTCCTCGATGCATTTCATGAAGTCCTTGTATGCCTTTAAGCCTAGTATCGAGTCTATAGCAGTATTCAAGT
This sequence comes from Thermoprotei archaeon, assembly GCA_003649565.1. Next base: position 3,193 of record QMSF01000009.1, read on the forward strand.
GCTCTGCTTTCTCTATTATGACCCTCGGATCCGCTTGCGCATATACGACACTTCGTATGTAGTCTTTAAAGCCTATATGCGCCGCTACAAGCCCCTTTAAGGGTCCTTCCCTATCTATCTCAGGCATGTATTCCCTATGTCGAGGTAAGTGAGCTTTGATAACAAAGCCCCGGCCTTGACCATCATTATAATGTATTTTTACCTCAGTATTTCTTGTATATTTATTTCTTATAGCAGTCCTCCTTCTCTTAGTATAAACCTCCCTAGGTACTTTGTCGCCGACTAGTCCCCACTCTATAGCCTCTATGAAGCTAGACTTGCCAGAAGAATTAGGTCCTATTAGTATCGTGAGCTTGGGGTGTAGCTCAAGTTCTCTCCTTTTAGATATTCCTCTAAATCCTTCAACCTCTACTTTAGTTAAGAAATACCTCATGTTCCCTCTACCTCCTTTAGCGCCTCTTTAATTTCAGCAGATGCCTTCTCTACACCAGATAGCGTTTCCCTCATCTTTTGCTCTAGAATTTCGTTAACTTTACTTTTACCACCTGTTTCAAACGCTTTCACTAAATTGACTAGAAAGTCTTGTTCATCTTTTTCAGATACTGCTTGCTCAATCTTCGCAAGTATGTCTTGTAAAATGAAGCTCGTTCTCCTAGTATCATTAGGTTCACTATCAGTCAAGGACTTACCCCCGTTATATATCTACTTTTGTAGACTCCTAAAAGATCTTCTAGTCTAAGAGAGCACGAGGTGTCCATGAAGGCAGAACATGCTTAACCCCTTAAAGAGAGCTGCTTTAAAGCGTTTACCAAATCATGATGTTGATCATAATGACCTCACAATTGGCATCACCATAACTTAGATGTCGCTTTTTATTCTGTATGCCTCACCCTCATGAAACGCCTGATAGCTACTCGGAAGGTTTGGGGAGTACTCCTAGCCCTCATAATGCTCATAAGCATCCTAGCCCAAGCTCCAATACCAGCCTATGATTCAGGAAGCGGTAGCAACGGCAGCATACCAGCATCTCCAAACCCGGAAAGGCCTTATGCTAGGCACGCCAAGATTAGGCTTGAGGTCAAGTATCTACTCGGCGTACCAAAGGTTACTAATGCGTACGTTAAAATCAAGGTTAGGTTCGGGACGGGCTATAGGAGCATAAGGATAACAAGCCCTCGCAAGTACACTTCCGGAACACTCACAGTAACAGGCATTCTGAAGAACGTTGGTGGCAAGCCATTAACTGCCCAAGCACTTAAGCCCTACTTCGAGGCTGAGGCCTACTTCTATCAGGAGGTATGGCTTGGGCCCTTCAAGATAGCAACCTATAAGGCTAAGGCATATGCTAAAGGTACTGTAGGCGGGAAGGGCTATGTCTATGGAATGCTCTGCTACTCAGGCTCATGGCCCATCGGCGATGGAATGAATGTGATAGCATGTGCAGGCTCCCAGTATGTACGAATAATCACGAATCCATGGAATGGTGAAAGGATAGAAAAGAGCAAGAGTGTAAACGTTGATAGGCTCTACTTCTATGTCTCAGCTAGGAAAGGGAATGATGCAAGTGAAGTCTTTGTAGGGGACTATTGGACTGATGCTTACAAGATGACTCTCCTAGACTATACAAGGACTATCCAAGTCAGGGTTGTGGATGCTAAGAGTGGTGAAGTACTGCCCATACCCATCAGGCTTGTAAGAGCCGTAGATAGTGATGGTAATGGGAAGGCTGATAGTGATGGAGTGGTTAGAGGAGTGGGCTATGTTGACTATGTATGGAAGGACACGTACGCTGTAGAAGCTCCTGAGAAGGTAAACATCAACGGCATAGACTACGTGTTCGACCACTGGGAGACTAGTGGTGGCGTCAGTATTAGCAGTAGGAGAAGCTCTACTACGAGCGTAAGCATTAATGATGATGGTGTACTCACAGCCTACTACACGTCTGCACCTAGACCTATCCTAGTCATTAAGGTATACCCCGAAGGTTCGGGAACCACAGACCCCCTACCTGGCACTTATAAATTTGAAAGAGGGCGAGCAGTTACGGTCAAGGCTACTGCCTATGAAGACTATGAGTTTGACCACTGGGAGCTTGATGGTCAGGTGGCAGGTTATAAGCCTACGATAACCATAGTCATGGACACTAGCCATACGCTGGTAGCAGTATTTAAGTCTGCAAATGGAGATGGTAATGGTGGAGGCGGTGGAGGGAGTGGGGGCTCTGGTGGCAGTGGCTCACAGCCCTCTAAGACTCCATACTGGCGTGGTTATGTGATTGAGAAGCGTATACGCTATGTAGTCAGGAATGTTGAAGTGCATGTTGCCTACACTGATGCTTATGGTAACTACTATGGCTCTGATTATGATCACCTAATGCCTGATGAATACTTTAGTGCTTTCATCTACATCAAGGTTAGCCATAAGACGAGTACTAGAAAGAGGCTTATCAATAAGTACTACTGGGGTGGCTCATGGCATGATAACCCGCCTGAGAATGGCGAGTATCAAGGTGAGAAGCTCTATGATAAGGACATCAAGAAGTACCCAGTAACGTGCAATATTCGTATCAAATGTCCTGAATGGGCTGGTTATGTTGAAAGCTTTTCTAAAGAGCATGGACCTAAATGCTCAAAAGCTACTAAGGCATGTAGCTTTAAGCATTCAAGTGATGGAACTCATAAGCATAAGGTAGGCGTGTGGCTTGTCAAGCATGAAGTATTAAGCGATGAAGATTACGTTACCCGAACCTTCGTGGTAGAGTATAGCTGGAGTAATGCCTATGGCGATAAAGGTTCAGGAAGCGCTAGTGCAAGAATTGTCATTTCAAAGATTAAGCCAAAGCTTTACTGGTTGCCTATAAGCTCTGACCAAGCATTAATAGTCGTGGCTTATGAATGGTTAGCAGATAGCACCATCGTTAAGGGCCGTAAATATTTGACGGCAAAGCTTGTTGACATCGTGCTTAAAGGCTCACTATTTGAGAGTGTTAAGGGTATGCTTAAGCTTGCTAAAGTGAATCTCGATGGTAAGGCTTCAATAAGCTATGCTCTAATAAGCATTGGCGATATTGAACAACCAGCTATTGATGCAAGGCTTAAGCTTGAGCCTCAATATATGTGGGTATTAAATGAGACGATAGCTTATCATGAGCTTGCAATACCAGTCTATGAGCTCAAGACAGATAATGGCATGCTAGAGGTTAAGCTTAAGCTAATCGATTGGGCTAAGATGAAGCCACTACAAGGCTGGATCATGCTATTAGTCAAAGATCTAGAGAGTGGTGAGGTAAGGACTTATATCAAGGAAGCCAAGCCCTTTACAGAATTTAGCATTCGATTGCCTTCGAAGTATGAAGTATGGGCTGTAGGCATAGCACAAGGAGAGGACATCATCTACAGCAACATAAAATATGCAAGAATCTTACTTGCCAGAAACCCACCAGCCTAAGATGTATCCCGGAGGTTAGGCTAAACTCTGCTCTTATTTTATCGTTTGAATGCCCCTTACTCCTCCCTATATGGTGGTGCATGAATCTTCTCAGGCTTCTCGCCATGGTAAGGCCATCCTATAACGACATCACCGTTTATAATAGCTTCAACTCCTAGTTGAGACCCTATGGTATCATGACTTACACTACCTACCAAGTAGTACCTCCTACCCTTAAAGACCACATACCAAGCATCATGCTCAGGATCATCAACCCATTGTGGCGGAGTCCAGTATTGACGACCAAGCTTAATAGCAAACCTAGGAGGCTTAGAAAGGCATACGCCTATTATCGCATGGTCAGCATAGCCTATAACAGCAGCCTCATAGCCCGCAAGCCTAAGCAGAACAACTGCAAGCAAGGCCTTATTACCGCATACACCTCCCTCAACCAAGGTCTCCACAGGATAACCGCCAGCACTTTCATTATAAGGCAACAACTGTACTATGCTTACTAATGCATTAGCAAACCTCTCTTCATCAAATATGCCTTCATGAATAAGCCATTTACGAACCTTCTTAACAATATCATGAAGCACAGTATCGTTATGGGGGTCGAGGCCTAATCGCTTGGAATCACCACACACTTTGTAGAGAGCATATTTCCAGAGAGGGATCTTAACCTCTATAACACCATACTTGAAACCCTCCTCATAAGGTGCTGCAACCTTAAGCCTCAAGACCATGCTCCTATTGCCTAGGAGCATGAGAGCCTTCCAATACTCGAAAGCCTTGAACCTAAGCTCAGAACAATTAGCTCTAAGACTTTCAAGCTCCCTCCTAAGCTCCTCAACCTCTTCCTCTAGCTTCTCATAGCGAGAAATGAGTACAAGATGCTCATTAAGGAGCTCATCATAAGCTTTTCTGGTCTCTCCAGGATGTTTGTGCTCATAAACCCCGTAGGTCATAATAGTCGCCAAGAGTACTATGAATGCTAGTAGGATGATCAGCCTTCTCAATCTTTCACCCAAACTTTAAGTGACGCCGTAAAGTATGCTAACTTAGGGCATTCTTCTCGAAGTGGAGTACGGTTGTAATATAAGCTCCACCTCTGCTCCTTTAATTCGTTTCCTTAGTACTCGCCACTTCGATTTGTCGACTTTAATTTTAGGGCACATCAAATTCAGGGGGCACTCAGGGCAGCGCGGGCTTCTTGACGTGCACACAAGCGAGGCCAGATCTATAAGCGCCCAGTTAAATTCTTTAAATCCTTTATTAGGGATAACACCTCGTAAGTAGTTCCTCACAGACAGTTCATCCGTGTATCCCCTAAATCTGTTCATTAATCTCATTACGTTAGCGTCAACCACAGGTACGGGCACGTTGAATGCAAAGCATAGCACAGCGCTGGCTATGTATGGTCCAATACCGGGGAGAGTTAAGAGGTCGTTAAGGGTGCGTGGGATCCCCCCGAATTTTTGCACTGCTTGCACAGCCAGCATCTTCAATCGCTTTACCCTGTATCTAAGTCCGAGTTCTTGGATAATTTCTAATACCTCAGCTTCGTCCGCCTTTGCTAAGCTGTGAATCGTGGGGAACTTCTTAAAGAACTTATCCCATATCCTGGCTACCATCTCCGCTTTTGTTCTTTGTAAGAGCAGCTCAGTCACAAGTATCTTATAAGGATCACTAGTATTTCTTCTCCACGGAAAGTCACGCCCGTGCTCTTTATACCACCTGAGTAGTAGATCCGCTATTGAACTTTCTTTATTATTTATCCTCGTAGTTTTCAACCCTAATTTTGACCCCCCTTTCTCTTAGTTTTTCAACAAACACGGAAAGTAGCTTTTCGGCATACTCGGTACTGAGGGGAACAAGCTTGCGCCCCCTATTTGGCCTTAATACGTGAACGTGGTCTCCGTGTATAGCCACCGCCGGGAGCTCCGAGTCCCCGGAAAAGTACATTACCTCGTGAGGACTGTTAATACACTCTGTAAAGTCATCGGCAGCCCAGTGCCGCTCACCTCGCCCCGCGGTTCCCTTCAGATAGACTCTAGCATTTTCATATACTCTCACCTTAATTCCTGCCCTCCGCATATCTATAATCCTGGACTCCACCACGACCCTGCGTCTGATCACAACCATAAGGATACCCCCTATAAATATCTCTTTATTTCTATGGCAATAGCTTTCGCCATAAGAGGTGGCACCGCGTTACCAGTTACCATTCTTTGCTTTGGGATGGGGCCCACAAATACGAACCTGTCAGGGAATGACATGATCCTCGCTCTCTCTCTCACGCTCAGCCCTCTATCATCAACTGGATGGGCATAGTTCCATGTAGGACGAGGACCATCAAGTAAAGTTGGCGCCGGTTCATCCCATCTCAACCTTCTTTTTTCAAAAGAGCACCTGTACGGGATCCGCTCCCCCGGTCTTGCCATGCGTATTCGCTTAATAACCTCTTCTGTGTGGTTAGGCGCCCTATGATTGAATAACCTCTTGGGCGCCCCCTCCCTCATTAATCTCTGGTACTCGGAGAAGGGGGGGCAGGCGTAATAGTCCTTCTCCTCGCCTGGTTTTAATGATGGCAGGTCACCTATGGCATCCCTTACCGTGAAGAAGGGGTTCAGCCTCTCCCCCTCTATAAATTGGAGCAAATCTCCCTCTCTGGGATCTCCGTGTGTTGGCTTAGGAAACGTAATCGGGTCACCTGTTCTATTAGCAATAAAGAAAACTCTCTTCCTTCTCTGGGGTACGCCATAGTGAAGGGCGTTAAGAATCTTGTGCTTACATACATAGCCTCGCTTGGAGAGCTCCCGGTAAATAGCCTTTACGGGCTCGCCCCTCTCCATACTCAAGAGCCCCACCACGTTTTCAATAATGATCCAGCTAGGCCTTAGGAAATCAATAAACCTTAGCATCTCCTTAAAGAGATTGTTACGGGGATCATTTGGATTACGTAACCCCATCAGGCTGAATCCTTGACAAGGCGGGCCGCCCATTAGAACTGATATGTCGCTCTTGCGCAGACCCGTGGTCTCCAGAACCTCCTGGGGGTCTATGCGGCGGATATCTCTTACAATATAGACAGTCTCACGTAGATTAGCGGCATATATCTTCGCCGCATCTTTATCTATATCACATGCGAACGCTACCTTAAAGCCAGCCTCCTCGAAGCCATAGCTTAATCCTCCTCCCCCCGCGAAGAGATCGATGGCTACCGGGCGATCCACGCAGATCCCCGATAGAAATAGTGCAGAGGGGTATTTAAATGCAATGCTTAGAAAGTATCTATCTAGTAACTAGTAGGATGGTAAAAGGTGATTAAACTAATTCTATATTTAAACTAATATGTTATTCGTGTCTGAGGAGGCATTAAAGAAGCTCGGCTTCGTATTAGCGAGCAAATACCGGGTAGAGATAGTTAGGCAATTGGCTCTCTCGCCCATGACCCCTAGCCAGATAGCTAGAAGAACCGGCATCCATATTAGTCATGTGAGTCTCACTCTGAGGGATCTGGCTAAGGAGAATATTGTCCGCTGTGTTAATCCTGAGAGGAAGAAAGGGAGATTGTACATTCTTACAGATACGGGAAAGTGGATTGCGAAGCGAGTAATGATGATGAAGAAGTAGCTACAGGAAGCGTTCTATATTAATACTTCCTCTTCTAACCCAATATCTTAGTATTATGGGTGCCCGAATCGTTACGCTACACCTTCCGCCTGGATAGGGTATTACTATCGTACGTGTGCGCCACCTCTTTACTTTAGATATCACGGACCCGGAGACCCTATGTCCTAGGAGGACCGGTTGTAACTCTAACGAGTATATCTTGGGCTCGGCGTTGGCGGTAACTAGCTGAGAAACCCAATAAGAGTATCTTTCTATCTGCCTTAGGGAGTCCTCTCTTATTGTGTCTTTTTTGACTTCAAACACAGTCGCCTTATACCTGACGCCGTTTTCCCCTCTATGTAGACATAGAAGATCTACTTTTTCGCCGCCGATCCCGTACATTACCTCGTTTCCAAACCACTCCAACTCTTCTCGAGGCACTATATCATTAAGGATCCCCTTATTGCTCTTATCGATGTTCCTCATAAGCCATGCTATCAACTGGTGCTCATAGTCTACCCTAGGGCCTTTCCCTAGCTCCAAGTCTATTTGACGAGGGCTTTTGGGATTGTATGGTTGTAGCTGGAGCTCACCGCGTTTGTTTTTATTAACTTTTAATAGGAGCCTGATGAGTCTTGCTGCCTCCTCAGGCAGTATGGGGTTTACGCTTCTTTGCCTGCCAGGCCCAAATATTTTGCGGAAGAGCATGGTCCATAGCTCCCCCTTCTCGGTGCGGTCTATGTAGGCAGTGTTATCGTCAACCGGTCTTTCAAAGTAAACAACGGGTTTAATCAGTATCCTGATAGGCAGTATATGATTGCCCTCGCCGATAGGCTTTCCACAGTTACTGCATACCCAGTCCCCCCTCTCTGGGTGCGTGGAATAGCAGTGCGGGCACTTTCCGAGAACTTTAAACTGGTATCCCTCGAGTCCGACATCTTCACTGTCAAAGAACGGGTCGCTGACCACCTGATATATTCCGCGGAATCCCCTTTCTTCAGGCGGTTCATTTATCCTTCTCTGGTAGAAGAATATGAGGTCTCCATGCCTTATTCCCATAAGGTCTGCGTAAAGACCGTATCTACCACTAAAGCCTCCAAGTCCACGCGGATTCTTTACCCCGCAGAAGCACCTAGAACGGTGAATTGGCCATGAATAGCGATCAACTACAAAGACGAAAGCTTTTCTCCCCTGGACAAGACTTTCTAGCCTCTCCTGATCCGTATACATGCTAGACATATAATTAGCTGACCTTAGTAATATGGTAAGCCACGTATTAATTATATGTTAATATCTATTTAAATACAAATTAGATACAGAAGAAAATCCTCTTATAGACTATCATTCTTTAGGTACCCCTCCTTCACGAAGGGAATGTCTTAATATATTTATTCGGGATTTATCGGATGGCAGTTGCAATTTCTGGGCGCTATTCATGAAGGCCTTTTATCTTTCGTGAACCCTCAATACTCCTCCCTAACTTAATAATCACCCACGACTTGTTGAGCCAGGAAGTATGAAAGGCATTACAGATTCCAGCCTCTTAATAGTCCAAGATCAGAGAAGGGTATAAGCTTGAGTTGTAATTCTTTGGTAGAAATTCCTTAGGGGCTTAAGAACTGTATGAAAAAAGGAAGGGGGATTTTCTACGCGGTCGCACTGAATGTCTGAGCCCTATATTTATCTCGAGTCTTCGGGGGCTCATGCTACCT